>NZ_JBSGIV010000062.1:0-38437 GCF_053605225.1 Micromonospora sp. NPDC003944 | reverse complement strand
TGACGTCGATGAGCGCCTCGGGTGTACGCCAGGTCTTGATGAGGCTGCGTCGGGCGAGCGCCAACGAGATGGGGGTTGGGGTTTCGGCGGTGTGAGCGCGCTGGCGATCTTGACCTGCCACCTCGACCGGCTGTTCACACCGCCAGCGCGGACAGGCTGATCTCGCCGCTCGCCACCAGGACGGCGGGGCCGGAGAGCCAGCAGGAGTCTGCGGTTACGGTGACCGTCACGCGGCCGCCGGGCACGTCGACGGCTACCACTCCGGTGTCCCGGCCGGCGTCGCGCAGGGCCACCGCGCCCACCGCGCAGGCGCCGGTGCCGCAGGAGAGCGTCTCGGCGCTGCCGCGCTCGTACACCCGCATCAGGGTGTGCCCGTCGGTGCCGTCGACCGGGTCGCCCGCCACGATGAACTCGACGTTCACCCCACTGGGGAAGACCGCCCGGTCGAACCCTGGGGCGACGGTCAGGTCCAGCGCCGACAGCTCCACGCCGGCCGGCAGGACGCAGACCAGGTGCGGGTTGCCGACGTCCACCACCGCGCCGGTCAGGGTCAGCTCGCCGAGGGTGGCGGCCGACTCGTCGTACACCCGGGGTCGGCGCATCTCGACGGAGACGGCGTCGCCCTCGACAAGCGCGCGCACGACGCCGGCCCGGGTGGCCACCGGCAACGCCGCGCCGGCGGGCGTGGCCAGCCCGGTGTCGAGCAGGTAGCGCACGAAGACCCGGGCGCCGTTGCCGCACATCTCGGCGAACGAGCCGTCGGCGTTCCAGTAGTCCATGAACCACTCGGCCTCGCCGGCCAACCCCGCGCCGTCCGGGTGCTTGGCCGCGCGGACCACCCGCAGCACGCCGTCCGCGCCGATGCCCCGCCGCCGGTCGCAGAGCGCCGCGACCAGCTCCGGTGTCAGGTCGAGCTGACCGTCCGGGTCGGGAAGGATGACGAAGTCGTTGCCGGTGCCGTGGCCCTTGGTGAACTCCACGCCCCCATTATCGCGTCTCGGCCGGCACCAGACGCGTGGCGGCCCCGATCAGGTCCGGTTCCGCCGAGTCCAGCCAGTGGATCCGGGAGTCCCGGCGGAACCAGGACCGCTGCCGGCGGACGAAGCGCCGGGTCGCCCGGACCGTCTCGTCGTGCGCCTGCGCCTCGGTCAGCTCACCGGCGAGCACCCGCAGCACCTGCTGGTAGCCGAGCGCCCGACTCGCCGTCCGCCCCTCGGGCAGCCCCCGCCCGACCAGCTCACGCGTCTCGGCCACCAAGCCGTCGGCCCACATCCGGTCCACCCGCAGCGCGATCCGCTCGTCCAGGACGTCGGTGGCCAGGTCGACGCCGAGCTGCACCGACGGGTAGTACGGGGTGGGCTGCGGCAGCGAGGCGGTGAACGGCGCGCCGGTCAGCTCGATCACCTCCAGGGCCCGGACGATCCGCCGCCCGTTGGCCGGCAGGATGCGCTCGGCGGCGACCGGGTCGGCGGCACGCAGCCGCGCGTACAGCGGGGCCGGGCCGACCTCGGCCAACTCGCGTTCCAGTTGCTCCCGCAGCGCCGCGTCGGTGCCCGGGAACTCGAAGTGCTCCAACACCGCCCGCACGTAGAGCCCGGAGCCACCGACAAGCAGCGGCACCCGACCTCGGGCCAGGATGTCGTCCACCGCCGCGCGAGCCAGCCGCTGGTACTCCGCGACGCTCGCCGGCTCGGTGACCTCCCAGATGTCCAGCAGGTGGTGCGGCACCCCGTCCCGCTCGGCGACGGTCAGCTTCGCGGTGCCGATGTCCATGCCCCGGTAGAGCTGCATCGAGTCGGCGTTGACCACCTCCCCGTCGAGGGCGTGCGCCAACGCGATGCTCAGCGCCGACTTGCCGGCCGCGGTCGGGCCGACCACCGCGACGACCGGGCCGCCGCTCACACCCGCTCCCAGGACGCCACGAAGTAGGCCACACCGTAGGGGGCGGAGTCGTGCAACAGCTCGCCACGCCATCCACCGCCGGCCACGCGGGCCGCGCCGGCGAGCACCTGCCAGGGGGCGCGACCGGCGGCCTTCAGCTCCGTCGACACCACCGGGTCGAGGTCGAGCAGGGCGTCCAGGTCCGCGTCGGCGAGCGCCGCGGCAACCCCCAGGTCGTACGGGAGGGCGCGCGCGTCGTCGTACCCGGGTGCCTTCTCGCCCCGGCAGGCCGACCCGTCCCCGAGCACCAGCGCCGCCACCCGGTCACCCACGCCGTCGACCTCGTCGGCGAGCGCGGCCAGCTCGGCCGGGCCGGCGTCGGCGGCCACCTGCACGGCGGCCACCGGCGCATCGGTGTGGTGGCGGGTCAGCAGCCACGCGCCGATGGTCAGGCTCAACGGCAGCACCGCGCCCCGGTCCGGCTGATTGGACACCAACGGCACGTCCAGGTCGACACCCCAGGGTTGGAGGGAGCCGGTGGCCGGGCTGCGGACCGGACCGGTCACCGGGCCGGTGCCCAGCAGCACCACGATGTCCGGCTCGGTGGTCAACAGCCGGCGTACGGCCGTGTCACAGGCCGCCCGCAGATCGTCCAGCTCGGCGGCCGCGGAGCCGGCCACCTCGGGCACGAGCAGGGGCGGATGCGGGCAGACAGCGGCGGCGACCAGTGGCACCCGTTCACCGTAGCGGGAATCCCCGGTGCGTCTCCGAGCCGATCCGGTCATTCGGCCCCTAGGACACCGTATGGTCACGGTCGGCGATAGGCGCTCGACGCGGACGGGGTCGGACCTGTGACAATGCCGGAAGCAACTTGGCTGCGCCGTGGCGGCGACGGGGGATCGATCCCTCGACGCCGGGAGAACGAGGATGGGCACATGAGCGACTGGACTGCCTTCGGACGGGTGGACGCGGACGGCACCGTGTACGTCAAGACCACCGAGGGCGAGCGGGTGGTCGGATCCTGGCAGGCGGGAGCACCGGAGGAGGGCCTGGCACACTTCGCACGTCGCTTCGCCGACCTGGTGACCGAGGTGGACCTGACCGAGGCACGGCTCAAGTCGGGTGCGGCGGACGCCGGGCACTCGTTGAGCACGATCCGGCGGATCCGCGCGACGCTGCCCGAGGCCAACGTGGTCGGGGACATCGACGCGCTGACCGCCCGCCTGGACAAGCTGTCGACCCTCGCCGAGGAGAAGGCCGGCGAAGCACGCGCTGCCCGGGACGCCGCCCGTGGCGAGGCCCTGGCCCGCAAGACCGCGCTTGTCGAGGAGGCCGAGAAGCTGGCCGCCGAATCCACCGGGTGGAAGACCGCAGGGGACCGGCTCAAGGAGATCCTCGACGAGTGGAAGACCATCCGCGGGGTCGACAAGAAGGCCGACGGTGAGCTGTGGAAGCGGTTCGCCGCCGCCCGGGACGGCTTCACCCGCCGCCGCGGCGCCCACTTCGCCTCCCTGGACTCGCAGCGCAAGCAGGCGCAGACCGCCAAGGAGGAGCTGGTCGCCGAAGCGGAGAAGCTCCAGGACTCCACCGACTGGGCCGCGACCGCCAACCAGCTCAAGGACCTGATGACCCAGTGGAAGGCCGCCCCGCGCGCCTCCAAGGAGGCCGAGCAGAAGCTCTGGGAACGTTTCCGGGGTGCCCAGGACGCCTTCTTCAGCCGGCGCAGCGAGGTCTTCTCCGCACGGGACAACGAGCAGCGCGGCAACCTGGAGCGCAAGCAGGCCCTGCTCGCCGAGGCCGAGGCGTTGGACATCGACGCCGACCCGAAGGGCGCCCAGGCCAAGCTGCGGGAGATCCAGGCCCAGTGGCACGAGGCCGGGCGGGTGCCCCGCGAGGCGGCCGCCGGGCTGGAGCGCCGACTGCGCGTCATCGACGACAAGGTCCGTGACGTGATGGACTCGGCGTGGCGCCGCACCACCAAGGAGGACAACCCGCTCCTCGCCCAGATGCGGGCGCAGGTGGCGGAGGCCGAGGACCGGCTGGCCCGCGCACAGAGCGCCGGGGACGCACGCCGGATCAAGGAGGCCGAGCAGGCCCTCGCCTCCAAGCGGCAGTTCCTCCAGCTCGCCGAGCAGGCCGGCTGATCTGACGACGTTCCGGAGCCCCCGGCCCCTTCACGGGACCCGGGGGCTCCGACGTGTCCAGCCCCGCACCCCCGCGCACCGCACCCCCGCGCACCGCGCGCCCCGCACCGCGCGCCCCGCACCGCGCGCCCCGCACCGCGCGCCCCGCGCCTAGATCCGCGCAACTACCCGGATGTTGCTGCCTCCGAGGCGCGGGAGACAACAACATCCCTGATGTTGTGTGGATCTTGACGACGTGCACAGTGCCGGAGAGACCGGGAGCGGGCCTTCCGGCGCTCACGGCCGTCAAGGTCACACTCGATCCAGGATGTAGTGGCATCCTGGCGCCCTGGATGCCACTACAACAAGGAGCGGGCGCGATCATGCCGGGGGCCGGCGGAGCGGGCGCGGGGCCGAGTCTGCGCTGGTGGGCTACGGATCGGGTGATCGTGAGGCGGCCGGACGGCTGGTTGACGCATCGACCTGGGCTGATCAGAATGAGCGACGGAGCCAGGTAGGGCCACCGGCGCAGGGGCGACGAAGGCGAAGCATCCGCCGTCGAGGGTCGCCGGTGAGCTTCCGCGAGTGACCACGTCCGCGTGACATGGGCCGTCGCGCACTGTCCGCGTACCCCTTCGGGGCCGGGACGTGCGGACGGCCGCCCGCCGGCGTCGTCGACCGATGACGCGGGCCTCCGAAGTGGAGCTCGAATGTTCCGTCGTACCGCTCTCGGCGCCGCGTTCACCGCGCTCGCCACCGTCGCGACCGGCGTGTTCCTCGCCGCCGCCGTCAGCACCAGCCCGGCCGTTGCCGCTGGCACCGGTACCGGTTATCTGCGCACCAGCGGCAACCAGATCGTGGACAGCACCGGCGCCACGGTCCGGTTGACCGGCATCAACTGGTTCGGCATGGAGACCGACAACAAGACCTTCCACGGGTTGTGGTCGAGCAACCCGTGGCGGGGCCAGCTCGACACGATGGCCCGGCTTGGTTACAACACGTTGCGGGTGCCGTACTCGAACGACGCGCTGAAGCCGGGCGCGACCGCCACCGGGATCAACGACTTCGTCAACCCGGACCTGATCGGGCTGTCGCCGTTGCAGATTCTGGACAAGGTGATCGACTACGCCGGCAGCAAGGGCATGCGGATCATCCTGGACCGGCACCGGCCGACGGCGGCCGGGCAGTCGCCCCTCTGGTACACGTCGACGGTCTCCGAGGCGACCTGGATCAACGACTGGAAGATGCTCGCCCAGCGGTACGCGGGCAACCCGACGGTGATCGGCGCCGACCTGCACAACGAGCCGCACGCGGAGGGCACCAACCCGGCGGCGACCGGCGCGTGCTGGGGCTGCGGCGACACCACCCGGGACTGGCGGCTCGCCGCCGAGCGGGCCGGCAACGCCATCCTCGGTGTCCAGCCCAACTGGTTGATCTTCGTGGAGGGGGTGAGCTGCCCCAGCGGCGGTCTCTCCAACGTCTGGGACAACGACCCGAGCAACGACGAGGACTGCGGCTGGTGGGGTGGCAACCTGTCGAAGGCGGGCCAGTTCCCGGTACGGCTGAACGTGGCGAACCGGCTCGTCTACTCGCCGCACGAGTACGCCACCTCGGTGTACCGGCAGACCTGGTTCGACGCCCCGGACTACCCGGCGAACATGCCGGCCATCTGGGACAAGTACTTCGGTTACCTCTACAAGCAGAACATCGCGCCGATCATGATGGGCGAGTTCGGCAGCACCCTCGTCGACCCGAAGGACAAGGTGTGGCTGGAGAAGCTGATGGCGTACACCGGGACCGGGGTGACCGGGATGTCCTTCACCTACTGGTCGTGGAACCCGAACTCGGGTGACACCGGCGGCATCGCGTTGGACGACTGGACGAACGTCAACACCGCCAAGCAGGCGATCCTCCAGCCGTACCTGATCGCGCCCACCGGCGGCGGCACCACCCCGCCGACGACAGGCGGGCCGACCGACCCGCCGAGCGGCGCGTGCACGGCCACCTACCGGCAGGTCAACGCCTGGCAGGGCGGCTTCCAGGGCGAGTTGACGGTGAAGAACACCGGCTCGGGCGCGGTGAACCCGTGGTCGGTCACCTGGAGTTGGCCGTCCGGGGTGACGCTTGGCAGTGGCTGGAATGCCACGGTCACGCAGTCCGGCACGACAGTCACCGCTGCCGCTCCGAGTCACGCACCGTCCCTGCCGGCGGGCGGGTCGGTCACCGTGGGCTTCACCGCCAACGGCACCGCCAGCGCGCCGGGCACCGTGAAACTCAGCGGCACCAGCTGCTGAGCTGCCGGGACGGCCGGTGCGGTGCGGACCGCATCGGCCGTCCCGACCATTTACATCAAGGTTCTTCTATGCTTTCATCGGGAAAGCGCTTGCCTCACCATCGGCGGGCGCGAGCGCGGGAGCCGCTTACCTTCACGAACCTGCACCGGCGGGCCCGAGGACCACTGGTCCCGGCCGAGACTCGCCGCCCACGGGCATGGGCGTCGCGACACCTCCGTCCGCCTCATCGAAAGGAAGCAGCATGCGCACAGGACGGCGTCGAACGACGCTGATCGCCACCACCGCCGCAGCCACCGCCACCCTGGTCACCGCCGGGCTGCTGACCTCCGTGTCCGCCCAGGCTGCCGCCGGTTGCCAGGTGGCCTACTCGGTCGCCAGCCAGTGGCCTGGCGGGTTCACCGGCAACGTCACCGTCACCAACCTCGGCGACCCGGTCTCCGGATGGACGCTGCGCTGGTCGTACGGGGCCGGGCAGCAGACCAGCCAGGCGTGGGGCGCGACCGTCTCGCAGAGCGGCAGCCAGGTCTCCGCGACGAACGTCGACTACAACGCCAACCTGGCGACGAACGGCACCGCCTCGTTCGGCTTCAACGCGAGCTGGAACAACTCCAGCAACCCGGCTCCGAGCAGCTTCACCCTGAACAACGTCGCCTGCACCGGCAGCACCACCCCGACCACCCCACCGTCGACCACCCCGCCACCGACCACCCCGCCGCCGTCGAGCACTCCCCCGCCGACCAACCAGCAGCCGTCGAACCTCGTCGGCTGGGCCACCCAGAACGGCGGCACCACCGGCGGCGGCAACGCCGGCACCACCACCGTCAGCAACGCCTCCGGCCTGACCAGCGCGCTGAACGCGACAGGGGCCGCGGTGATCCGGGTGACCGGGACCATCACCTGCTCGGGGATGCTGCGGGTCCGGTCCAACAAGACCATCATCGGCAACTACGGCGCGACGATCGTCGGCTGCGGGCTCAACGTCAACGGCGACCGCAACGTGATCATCCGCAACCTGACCTTCCGCAACTGGGACGACGACGCGATCAACGTGCAGGAGTCGGCCACCAACATCTGGATCGACCACAACACGTTCAGCAACGGGTACGACGGCGCGGTCGACATCAAGCGCGGCTCGGACTTCGTCACCGTCTCCTGGAACCGGGTCTTCAGCCACGACAAGACCATGCTGCTCGGGCACAGCGACGACAACGCCGGCCAGGACGTCGGTCACCTGCGGGTGAGCTACCACCACAACTACTTCGACGGCAGCAACCAGCGCAACCCCCGGGTGCGCTTCGGCAACCCGGTGCACGTCTACAACAACTACTACCGGGCCAACGGCGGCTACGGCGTCGCCTCCACCGAGAACGCCGGCGTGCTCGTCGAGGGCAACTACTTCGAGAACGTCGACGACCCGTACCACCGTGGTGAGGGCGACTCCGGGCCCGGCGGCCTGGTCGCCCGCAACAACCACTTCGTCAACTCGCCCACCGGCCAGGCCGGCGGCAGCGTGGCGGGCATCCCGTACTCCTACCAGCTGGACACCGCGAGCAACGTCAAGTCCATCGTGACGGCGGGCGCGGGCGCCGGCAAGATCACCGTCTGACCGCGGAGGGCCCCTCGGCGAGGGGCCCTCCGCGCGGTCAGTGCGCGGCGCAGCCGGCGGCGGGGGCGGGCGCGACCGGCGGCGCGCCGATCGTCGGCAGACCGAGCAGAACCCCAGGGGTACGCGGGGAGCGACCCGCCTCGGCCGCGTCACCGGCCCGGGTACGCCGGTGCGCCACAAGTGCCCCGTCGGCGTTCAGGTGGTGCGGCGCGGCGTACGTGACAGTGGTGTGCACGATGTCGCCCGGCCGGATCTGACCGGCGAGGGACTCCCCACCGGGGGCCTCGGTCGCAAAGTGCACAAGTCGACCGTCACGGGCTCGACCCGACATCCGGCCGGTCCGCTCGTCCTTGCGCCCCTCGCCCACGGCGACGAGGACCTCGACGGTCTCCCCCACCAGGCGCTTGTTCTCCGCCCAGCTGATCTCCTCGACGGTGGCGACCAGCCGCTCGTAGCGCTCCTGCACGACAGGCTTGGGCAGTTGGTCGTCCATGGTCGCGGCGGGGGTGCCGGGGCGCTTCGAGTACTGGAAGGTGAAGGCCGAGGAGAACCGGGCCTCCCGGACCACGTCCAGGGTGCGCTGGAAGTCCGCCTCGGTCTCACCGGGGAACCCGACGATGATGTCGGTGGTGATCGCCGCGTCCGGCATCGCCGCCCGGACCTTCTCGATGATCCCCAGGTACCGCTCGGAGCGGTAGGACCGGCGCATCGCCTTCAGCACGTCGTCGGAGCCGGACTGCAACGGCATGTGCAGCGAGTGGCAGACGTTCGGCGTCTCGGCCATCGCGGCGATCACGTCGTCGGTGAAGTCCTTCGGGTGCGGGCTGGTGAACCGCACCCGCTCCAACCCGTCGATGTCGCCGCAGGCCCGCAGCAGCTTGCCGAACGCGTACCTGTCGCCGAACTCCACGCCGTACGAGTTGACGTTCTGCCCGAGCAGCGTCACCTCCAGCACGCCCTCGTCGACCAGGGCGCGCACCTCGGAGAGGATGTCGCCGGGGCGGCGGTCCTTCTCCTTGCCGCGCAGCGCCGGGACGATGCAGAACGTGCAGGTGTTGTTGCACCCCACCGAGATCGACACCCAGCCGGCGTAGGTGGACTCGCGACGGGTGGGCAGCGTGGACGGGAAGACGTCGAGGGACTCCAGGATCTCCACCTCGGCGGCGGCGTTGTGCCGGGCCCGCTCCAGGAGCACCGGCAGCGCGCCGATGTTGTGGGTGCCGAAGACCACGTCCACCCAGGGCGCCTTGCGGACGATGTCGCCCCGGTCCTTCTGGGCCAGGCAGCCGCCGACCGCGATCTGCATCCCGGGGTGCTTGTCCTTCACCGGACGCAGGCGACCGAGGTTGCCGTAGAGCCGGTTGTCCGCGTTCTCCCGCACCGCGCAGGTGTTGAAGACGACGATGTCCGGGGTGTCGCCGGTCGGCACCGCGCGCACGTAGCCGGCCTGTTCGAGCAGGCCGGAGATCCGCTCGGAATCGTGCACGTTCATCTGGCAGCCGTACGTCACGACGTTGTAGGTCCTCGCCACCGGATTGGTGCCCCTTCCCCTCGGGCTACCAGGGTAGCGGCCCCTTCCGGAGCCCCCACCCACCGGCATTGACCCGCCGGCCCATGGCGGGCATCCACGACGGGCAGTACGCTGCACAACAAGAATGTGTTCTGGGCGATTTCGGGGGCTTTGCACTCGGCGCCGACGATGCGCGGCTCCGTTCACGGGGGAGCACATGACGACCCGCGGGAGGCCAACCGTGACGCGACAAGACGCGACACAGCGCATCGTCACGACGCCCGACGGGCGGCAGCTCGCGGTGGAGACCTCCGGCGCACCGGACGGGCCGGCGGTGTTCCTCCTGCACGGCACCCCGGGCAGTCGCAGCGGCCCCCGGCCCCGGGGCATCGTCGTCTACCGCCTCGGCGTGCACCTGGTCTGCTACGACCGACCCGGGTACGGCGACTCCGACCGGCACGAGGGTCGGCGGGTGGCCGACGCCGCCGCCGACGTGGCGGCGATCGCCGACGACCTCGGCATCGAGCGGTTCTCGGTGGTGGGCCGCTCCGGTGGCGGACCACACGCCCTGGCCTGTGCCGCGCTGCTGCCCGACCGGGTCACCCGGGCCGCCGTGCTCGTGGGTCTCGCCCCGGCCGGCGCACCCGACCTGGACTGGTACGCGGGCATGGCGGAATCGAACGTGGAGGACTACGGCCAGGCCGACGAGGACCTGGCCGAGCTCACACTCAACCTGAAGGTGCGCGCGGACGAGGCCCGCCGGGACCCGATGACGCTGCTGGACTTCCTCCGCCCCCAACTGCCCGACGAGGACATCCGGGTCGTCGACGACGTCGCGATCCGCCGGCTGCTCACCGACATGTACTCCGAGGCGCTGCGACACGGCCCCGAGGGTTGGATCGACGACGTGCTGGCGATCCGGCGCGGCTGGGGGTTCGACCTGGGCGCCATCCGCGCGGAGGTGCGGCTCTGGCACGGCGAGCAGGACCGCTTCTCCCCGGTGGAGCACTCCCACTGGCTGGCCGCGCGGATCCCACGCGCCGAGGTGCAGGTGCAGCCCGGAGCCGCGCACTTCGGGGCGGTGGAGATCCTCCCGCAGACCCTGACCTGGCTGGCCACGCCGGCGCTCGCGACCAGCCCCCGGCTCTGACCGCCCGACCCGGGCACGGCCCGGTCGGCGGGCCAGCCGGGACACCCGGACCCGCCCGCCGAACGAGCCGGTCAGATCGTGTGCGGGTCGATCACCCGGACCACGAACCGCCGTTCGCGCAGCGTCTGCACGGTGGGGTGCTCCACGCCGATCACCTCGGCCAGCCGGTCCGCCACGACGCCGACGTCCTCGGCGCCGCTGTCGCCGACCCGCTTCGCCACCAGAGCGAGGTCGCCGAGGCAGCGAAGCGTGTCGGGATGCTCCGCGCCGATCACCGTGGCCAGCCGGCCGGCGGTCTCCCGCAGCCGGTCCCGCGCCGACTCCCCGTCCCCCTCCTCGGCGAGGCACACCGCCTGGTTGACCTCGGCCGCGAGCGTGTGCGGGTGGTCGGGGCCGAGCACCTTGCGCAGCTCACCGACCGCCCGGGCCGCCGACGCGAGCGCGTCCGACTTGCGGCCGAGCGCGCGTTCCGCCGCCGAGATGTTGCTCACCGTCGCCAGGACGTGCGGGTGCTCCGGGCCGAGCCGGAGCAGATCCTCGAAAGCCTGGCGCACGGCGGTCAACTCGGTAAGCGCCCGTGCCGCCTCACCGACTGCCAACAGGTTCGCCGCGCGGCTCGATCGGCACGCCACCGTGTCCGGATTGTCCGGCCCGAACCGTTCGTCGAGGTCGCGGTACGCCGTCTCGAACATCGGCGCGGCCTCACTCCCCCGACCGCAGCTGCGCAGGGACACGGCCAGGTTGACCTGCGCCGCCAGAGTCTGGCCGTCCTCCGGCCCGAGCACCTCGCGGTACGTGTCGTACACCGTGCGCAGCAGGGTCGCCGATCTCTCGTACTCGCCGGCCTCCCGCAGGTCGCTGCCCAGTCGTACGGCCGAGACGAGGGTGTACGGGTGTGTGGGGCCGAGCACCAACCGCCGCCGCTGGTGCACCTCGTCGTCCCACCGGCGGGCCGAACGGTAGTCGCCGACCAGCCGGTACGACACGGCGAGGTTGTTGGCCGCGCTCAACGTCCGGGGGTGGTCCTCGCCGAACACCTGCAACCAGGAGGCGTAGGTGGACCGGTCCCGTTCCAGGGCCTCGGCGTAGCGGCCGAGCGCCCGCAGGTCACCGCCGAGGCTGCCGGCGGTCATCAGGCTGTGCGGGTGCAGCGGGCCGAGGAGTCGGCGTTGCTCGGCCAGCACCGCCTCGTCCAGGTCCCGGGCCTCGTTGAACCGGCCCAGGCTGCGCAGGATGTTCGCCCGGTTGAACCGCAGGTGCAACAGTTGGCGGCCCAGCGCCGACGCCTCGACCTCGTCGTGCGTGTCGCCGAGCCGGGCGCTCCAGGTCTCGTCCACCTCCTGGCTGAACCCGTCGGCCTGGTCCAGACCACCGCGCTGCCACAGATAACGGACACGGTCGATCAGCAACTGGCACACCGACTCGTCGGGGCAGGTCAGCGCCTCGGAGACCTCCAGGTGCGGCCAGAGCATGCGCAGCCGGGCCCAGGTGGTCGGGTCGTCCACGTCACCACGGGGCCGGGACGCCGCCAGCACCAGGTGCACCTGGTGTCGGGCGGCGGTGATCTCGTCGTCACTCATCCGGTCCCGGACGACCGCCTGCAACAGCCGGTGCACCTGGATCCGACCGCCCTGAACGTCCAGTTTGAGCAGTGCCAGACGGTTGATCTGCTGGACCAGGGCGCCGCGCACGAGCCGCTCCGACACCGACGGGTCGAACGGCACGAGGGCCGCCGCCATCTCGTCGCTGTAGATGAGTTCGAGGGCGATCTCCGGGGCCAGCACCGAGCAGAGCTGCAACAGCCGGTACGCGGCCGGCGCCTGCTCGAGCAGCCGGTTCAGTGACAGGTCCCAGGTCGCCTCCACGGAGAGGGCGCTGGGCCCGTGCCGCTCGATCTGCCGCAGGTAGTCGGCGACAGACGTGCCGGTGTCGGCGAGCCAGGCGCCCGCCGCGGCCACCGCGATGGGCAGGTCACCGAGCGCCTCGGCCACCCGGTCGGCCTCCTCGGCGCTGATCGTGGGCACCCGCTGGGCGAGGTGCGCCACGCTCTCGGTGCGGTTGAAGACGTCCACCTGGATCGGGTTCGCCCGGTCACCCCAGGCGCGGTTCCGGGAGGTGAGCAGGACGTGCCCGGGGCCCTGCGGCAGGAAGGGCTCGATCTGGTCGAGCTCTTCGGCGTTGTCGAGCACCACGAGCCACCGCTCGTACGGCTCACCGCGCCCGAGCACCTGCAGCACCGACCGGACCGTGTCGGGCAGGGTCGGCCCGGCCACAATGCCGAGGCGGCCGGCGAGGTCGGCGAGGGCGGTGTCGACGAACTGCGGCGGGTCCGCGACGATCCACCAGACCACGTCGTACGCGGCCTTGAACCGGTGCACGTACTCCAGGGCCACCTGCGTCTTACCGACACCGCCCATGCCCTGCAAGGCGACCGGCAGCACCACCGCGCTGCCCCCGCTCTGCAACTGCGCGCGTAGTTGGGCCAGGTCGTCCTCCCGGCCGGTGAAGCGGGCGTTCCGGTTGGGGGCGTTGAAGATCAACGGCTCGGCGCCGGGGTAACGCATGGCACCACCCGCCGGCCCGTCCGCCGACGACGGCACCGGCCGGCCGACGAGCCGCAACACCCGCTCCACTGCGGTCGCGGCGCTCACGTTGACGAGATTCGTCGAACTCTGCGACGGGAACTCCGCAAGCGGGCGCAGGTCGGCGACGTACACGGCGAGGGCCGTGGAGCCGGTGCTCGTGTCCCGGTCGGGCAGACCACCGGACGGCGTCGCCACGTACGCCGGCGAGACCACCGTCAGCGTGCGCGGGGCCGGGGTGCCGGCGGACCCGACGGCGGCTGTCGGGTCCACCACCCGCAGCCCGGCCGAGCTGAGCACCCGCTCCAGCCACTCGGCCCAGATGGCGTCCTCCGGCGCGTACCGGAGCACGATCTGGTCGTCGATCGCCTCGGTGCGGCGGCGGAAACGAGCCTTGCCCCGCTCCCGAACCGACTCGTCCATCACCGGCAGCGCGGTCACCGCGCCGTCGGTGAGGATCCCGGTCAACGTCTCGAACGCGGACAACAGCGAGGTCGGTGAGCCCGGCGGGTCACCGAACGTCGCAAGTGTCTCCTCGTACGCGTAGAACGGCCGGTACGGCACCTCCACCGCGGCCCAGTAGCGCCGCCGTTCCGCCTCGGTCATGCCGGCCGGCAACCCGGCGAACCGGCGCATGGCCAGCAGGCGACCCGCCTCGGCCCGCTCCTTCTCGGCCTGGTCTACCCGCATCGGCACCGGCAGGACCCGGATGTCGCGTCGCCGGTACCGGTCCCGGACCGAGTGCGCCACCCGGGCCGCGCCGTCGATGCCCTGGTCGCTCAGGGTGAAGCAGTCGACAAGGGTGTCCGGCAGGTGCAGGGTGCAGATGTCGGCGACGTCGCTGAGCCCCGTGCGGCTGTCGATCAGGGTGAAGTCGTACTGGCGCTTCATGTCCGCCCGCAGCGCCTCGAAGAACTGCGCACCGCCCAGCCGGTTGTAGAAGTTGTCCCAGTCCAGCCCGCTCACCGAGACGGCGTAGTCGCTGTTCTGCCGGCCGGCCGAGAGGAAGTCCAGGCCGCCGCCGGTCGGGAAGTTCCAGCGCAGCGAGAACGCGTGCCGCCCGACCCGGGCGTACTGCTCCATCCAGCGGTCCGGCCGGTCGTCGACCCGGGTGGTCTCCCACTCGTAGTCGCGGATCATGTCGATCACACCGCTGGTGCCCTGGATCGCCTCGGCGTCGAGGAACGGGTGGAAGAAGCGGTGCAGACCTGGTGACTCGAGGTCCCAGTCGGCGACGAGCACCCGCCGGCCGCTTGCCGCCAGGATCCAGGCCACGTTGGCCAGCGCCATCGTCCGACCCGTTCCACCCTTGAACGAGTAGAAGGTGACGACCTGGCCTTCGCGATCGTTGTTCATCGGTCTTCTCCGTGGGGACGCGGTGGGCCCGGATCATCAGGCGGGGACGCGGGGTCGGTGGGAACGGTCGGGCCGGCGGCGGGCAGGCCGTCACGCAGGCTCGGCACCGGCTCCGGCGGTGGTTCGAAGGGGACGACCGGGCCGTACTTGAGGAACTGCCGGCGCGCCTCGGTGACCAGCGCGGGCATCAGGTCGACGAACTCCGGCATGCTGCACGCGCGCTTCACCTGGGGCAGACCGGCGTCGTGCAGCAGCTCGGTCACCTCGGCGGCCCAGCGGGTGGCGTCCTGGCTGTCGTCGTCGTCGGTGACCACCAGCGGAACGACCCACTCCCGCAGGCCGTGCAGCATGCGGCCGAGCACCGCGGCCGCGTCCGGCGACGCCGCGATCCACGGGTCGACGAGCAGCACGGCCGGCCGCCGGTCCAGCAGGGCGGAGGCCTGCGCGAAGTCCTCGGTACGGGCCGACAGCCCGAGCCGCTCCGCGGTGCTGGCCGCGTACTCGGCGGCGGGCAGTTGCTGGCTGCGCCCGTACGGCCGCCAGAGCCGGCCGCTCGCGGCGTAGCCGGCGGGGTCGCGGTCGTTCGGCAGTCGGTCCCGGGTCGGGGCCAGGACGGCCACGACGAAGTCCGGGTCGGTCGGCGCCGGGCGGACGACCTCGTCCAGGCCAGGCGCCCGGGACGGGCCGATCGGTCGCCGCTCGGCGGTGTGCACGATCCGGCTGGCCAGGCGGCTCAGCAGCAGCTCGTACTGCGTTCGGTAGGAGGCCAGCATGCAGAACGCGCGCAGGCCGTCGGCGGCGTACTCCGGGACGTCCCGGCCCAGGTCCAGGGCGCCGTCCAACTCCGGATGGGCCTCCCACGGCGGGAACGGGATCCACAACACCGGGGTGAGGTGGCCGGCGGTGACCCGGGCCGGCCCGGCGGCGGCCAACCGGGCGCGGAAGGACTCCTGCTCCCCCAGCGCCCAGGGGCGACTGAAGTAGCCGGGTGAGTAGAGCGGGACGAAGACCTCGGCGTCACCGAGCGCCTCGGCGAGGGCGGCCTTCCAGTCGGCGCCCAACGGGATGTGCTGGTCGAAGAAGCCGATCCGCATGCCGGCGACGGGTCGGGCCTGACGCCGCACCTCGTCGGTGAGGTCGGCGAAGAACTGGCCGACCCACACGTCGGCGTCGGCGCGGGCGCCCGGCGGCGGCGCCGAGTGGGCGTAGCTCAGGAAGAAGTACGTCCCTCGCGATCCCGGCCGGCGCCGGTCCGTCGGCGGGCTCACTCCGGCTCCTCGGCGAACCTGTTGCACAGCTCGTCCACGCTCTCCGGCACCCAGGGTTCGACGAGGTACGAGCGGTGGATGGCCACGATCCGCTGCGCGAGCCGCCACACGACCGCCCGGTACGCGTTCTCCCACTGCATGGTCAACAAGCCATAGACCCCGTCCCGCTGGTAGTGCACCGCGATGTCGGGATCCGGCATCGCGGTCGGGGAGAAGCGCTGGATGTCGCGGAGCACCCGAGGCAGTGCCGTGCCGTTCGTCGGCGACCAGGTGACGGGCACGATCGCCGTCTCGTGGACCGAGGCCGAGCTGTGCCGCGGGGTGATGCGTCGGCGGGAGAACGCGTCCCACTCCCGGCCACACCAGGCACTGCCGAGCAGCGCGCTGGACACCAGCGGAACGAAGACCTGGCAGGTGCCGGCGGCCTGGAGCAGCTCCGGGCTCCACCGTTCCCCGCCGGCGATGGAGGTGTCCAGGAAGCCGGCGTCCACCCCGGTCACCGGGCCGACAAGTTCGCTGACGTGGACCGAGAGGTCTTCGAAGAATCGGGAGACGTACTCGGCGGGTTTGCCGGTGGCCCGGCCGACCGGCGCCCGTGAGTAGCTGATGAAGAACAGCGGGGCGCGTGCGCTGGAGGGTGCGTCCACTGTGCTCACCGCTGCCCCTCCGCCCTCCCCGCGCGGCCGGAACATCAGCGTAGCCCGCGCGTCAACGTCGCGCTGCCAACCGGTTCGTGGCGAACCAGGCAGTCGCGAAGTCGACAGTGGCTCGGGCCGGCAGCAGGCGGGCGGCGGCCCTCCCGACCCGACCGTGCCGCACCAAGGGTGTCTCGTCGAGCGCGGCACCCACCCGTGGGAAGTCACGGTCGTCCAGGTCGGGAGCCCGGAAGTCGAGGCGGACCCGCCGCCCGTCGACGAGCCGGAAGCAGTGGTAGTCGCGCTCCGGCGGCGGCACCGGCAGCCGGTACTCGGCCAGGTGCAGGGCGGTGCACGCCTCGTAGCCGAGGCCGAGCAGCAGGATCTGCCCGTCCGCCGCGTAGAGGCCACCGATCGGTGAACGTTCCCCCAGGTGGCAGGTGAGGTCATGGCCGTCGGTGAGCTGCCGGGCCTTCGGCCCGAGCGCGACGAACGAGGTCTGCGGGTGGTCACTGCGGATGGCGCCGGGGGCGCACCTGACGTACTCGGCGAGCACACCCATCCGCTGGGAGGGGGTGGTCCGGCGGTCCCAGCCCGGTAACGACGCCTCGTACCGTTCGCGCTGTGCCGGGCCCATACCGGCGGTGGCCGCCAGGTGGGCCCGGGACGTGGTCGAGTTGCCGTCGTTGTGGGTGGGCACCAGCAGCGTGCCGGTCGGGCCGAGGACCTCGCGCAGCGCGTCGGCGAGGGTCGCCGGGCCGTGCTCCAGCGGACCCACCCGACGGAGGCCGCAGTGCACCAACAGGCACACCCCCGGGCGGACGCCAAGCGCCCGCAGGTCGTCGGCGATGCGGGGACGGCCCAGTCGGGGCGGTGGGTGGTCATCGGGACCCGACACGGGTCTCCTCCAGGGCGTGGCGCAGGTGGCCGACGAACCGCTCACCCGCCGCGGTGAGCGACCGGCTGGCCAGCAGCGCGTCGACGCCGTCGCGGGTCCACGCCAGGAAGCGGGCCGCGTGCGCTGACGCGTCCCTCTGGTCGGTGGCCGCCCGAGACCGCCAGACCTGGGTGACCGCGAGGTGCGCGTACACCCCCTGCAGGACGCCCTCCGGTGGCCTCGGGTCGGGGCGCCAGGGCACCCGGATCCGGGTGCCCGCACCGGCTTCGACGAGGTCACACAGGTCGAGGGCCGCACCCAACTTGGCGTGCTGCCACTCGTGCACGAGCAGCACCGCAATCGTCTCCGGGTCGGAATGCGGGGTGATGGCGACCGCGCCGAACGCGTGCCGGGCGGTCGCGCTCCGCAGGGGTCGCGCCGGGTCGGGCGCCAACGGAACGACGGCACGCAGACCGCCGTCGAGCGTCGCCGCGTGCGCCGGCACGTCCCGGTGCACGACCCGCCAGGCCTCGGCCAGGGTACGGCCCAACGCCCGCGCGGCCGGCACCTCCAGGCGGGGTTGCACCGGCTGGCCGTAGCAGTCGCGGTACGGGTCGCCGTCCTCGACGAGCAGCCGGCCACCGGGCACCGACACGTCGCGCGTCGGTTGCCAGCCGGGCGACGGTGGAACTGTCGGGTCGAGCAGCACCATCTGCTCGACCGACCCACTGCGGACCTGGAGTTCGCCGGGCCGCACGGTCACCTCGGCGCTCTCGCTGAGACCGGGCAGCACCAGGCTGCCGAGCGTGGGCACCGTGATCGTGTCGGCCCGCACCGGGACCCGCACCACGGCGGCGACGCCGGCGCGCAGGGCGGCGGCGAGGGCGAGAGCCGGCAGTGGGTCGACCGGCGCGCCGGGGCCGGGCGGGGTCGACGTGTCGAGGTGATGCACGAGCGCAGGCCGGACGAAGGGGTGCGCCAGGACCGCCCGGACCGCCTCCGGCGCCGCTTGGTCGAGGTGCACGAGCAACTCCCAGGCGGGGGTGGCGCCGGACCGGCCCCGGTCGGCCGCCAGCAGCGCCCGGGTGAGCGAGAGCTGGGTGGCGGCGAGCAACCCGAGCGTCTCCGTCGACCCGTACCCGGTGGCCAGGTCGTCGAGCAGGGCGTCGACGGGCGAGGTGCCGGACTCTGCGCCCGACACCTGTGGGCTGGCCTGCCGCTGCCGCGGCACGGGTGCGCTGGGCGGGTGGGCGCCCACGGTGTCGACCAGACGGAGCAGGTCGGCGCAGTACACCGAGGGGTTGTCGAAGCCGGAGCCGGAGCGCCAGCGGTGGGCGTACAGGCCGCCGCCGCACCGTTCGACCACCGGGCAGGCCCGGCAGGTCGCGCAGAGCCCTTCCACGCCGTCCTGCCGGACGGCGACCCCGGGGTGCCGCGCGACCTCGTCCACCGAGTGGTCGAAGACGTCGAACCCGGTGCCGGCCGCGCCGTGGTACGCGGTCTTCAGCGAGTCGACCTGCTCCCAACTGCCGTCCGCCTCGATGACCAGCACGTCGGCCGGGGCCAGACCGAACGCCTCGGTGCCGCCACCGCCCGGGAGCAGCGCCTCGAACATCCGGATCGACACCGGACGCCCGTCGTCCACCCACCGCCGGTGCAGCCGCCCCAGCCAGTCCGCGTACGGCGTGGGCGCGGACCCGGGCCGCTCCGGGGGATGGTCCCAGGTGGCGTGCGGCAGCAACAGGTCGACCCGGGGCGGGCTCTCGGCCAGCAGCGCCTCATAGACCCGGTCGGGATCGTTGCGGACGTCGATGGTGCAGAGGATTCCGGCGTAGCTGGCGCGGTGTTCCGGTCGGCGAAGCAGGGCCAGCGCCCGCCGGACGTGGTCGTGGCTGCTGCCGCCGTGCGCGAAGACCCGGTGGCGGTCGTTGGCGGCACGGTCGCCGTCGAAGGACACACCCACCCGCACGTCGTACTCGACGAACAGCCGGCACAGCTCCTCGTCGAGCAGCACGCCGTTGGTCTGCATGCGCAGGTCGAGCAGCGCCCACGGGGTGATCGTCGCGCGCAGCTCGGCCAGCACCTCCCGCAACCCGGCGGCCCCCAGCAGCAGCGGCTCACCCCCGTGCAGCACCACGTGCACGATCGGCAACCCGTGCTCACGGGCGTGCTCGGCGATGCGCCGCGCGGCGGCCTGGACCGTGGCCGTCGGCATCCGGGCCGGACGGCCACGCCAGGTCTGGTCGGCGTGCTGGTAGACGTAGCAGTGGTCGCAGCTGAGGTCGCAGCGGCTGTGCACCTTCAGCACGAACTGGCTGATCCGCCGGCAGGGGCCGCCCACTCCGGGTGGACCGCACCGGCAGACCATCGGTCAGATGGACGAGTTGAAGGCGGCGACGGCCACGGTGCCGAACGGCATGGAGTCGTTGGTGACGACCCGCCTGCGCACCGCCTCGATCAGGTCGGCGTGCTCCACGGCGACCCGGTCGAGTGGGGTGTGCAGGCTACGGGTGAGATCGTCTAGGTCGGGACGGGACGGGCGGGTGGGGGCATGGTCCACAATGAGTCTCCGGGGGCCCGGGGCGCTGGGAGCGCGAGCGGCGGGTGTGGCTCGAACGGCTCTGGTCCGTGACCAGGATAGACAAATATCGACCAAGTGTCACCGTCGGTGCCATCGCCCGTACGGCGAGTGGCAGCCCCCGGTGGACGAAGGAGGACCTGACATGTGCCGGAGCATCAAGACGCTGCGCGAACCGTTCACCCCGCAGGTGACCGACGCGGACGTCGAGGCGGCGGCGTTGCAGTACGTCCGGAAGATCTCTGGCTTCCGGGCGCCCGCCGCGCACAACGCCGCCGCGTTCGACGCCGCGGTGGCCGCGGTGGCCGAGGCGACGCGCACCCTGCTCGACCAACTGGTGGTGCGGGGTGCCGCGTCGGGGACCACGGACCGCTCGGCCGCCGCCGCCGGCTGATCGCCGCCACGACCGGCTTACCGGCCCGGCACCCGGCCGGGCCTGACCCCTTGCGGGTCAGGCCGCGGCGAGCGCGGGGGCGACGGTGTCGGGCGCCCAACGCGAGCGGTGACACTGCGACCAGCCCCGACAACCCGGGTCACCGAGAGAGCAGAGCCGCAGCTTGCTGAGCACCTCACCGTCGTCGGTGTCCCGCACGTCGAAGTGCACCGGACGGACCGTGCCGTCCGGGGCGACGAGCAGGTGCCGCCCCGCGTCGAGCGTGTCGTCGCGCAACAGGCAGTTGCGGCCGAGCAGTCGGGCCAGCGCGGCGATGCTCGCGTGCTCGGAGAGCTGCTCGGGCACGCCGTAGCAGTCAACCACCGTCGCGAACTCGCCCGGCGCCTCCCAGACGTCGCACACCACCGCGTACGTCGGCAGCCGCGCCGGGTCGGCAGCCGCCAACGGCATCACCACCCGACCAAGCGCCTCGGCAAGCGCCGGGTAGACCTCCACGGGTCGAGCCCCGTCGATTCTCCAGTTCCACAGCTCGGTCATTCCGCCTCCTCGCTGCGTTCGTCCCCACCGGCCTCCGGATCGGGCCTTACTGACGATGGTGGGGGGCATTTGACCCCAGCCGGGGGCAAGTTACCGGTCTGTGACCATTCCGGGCAAAATTTCCCTGAGCGGCATTGCTCGGAGTAGCGGGAAGGTGACAGTTTATCGGGTATCGTGCGGCGTCCGCACCACCGCCATCGCGTGTCGGCAGCCCTCGGTCAGCGCAGGACGACCAGGTGCTCCCCACGGGGCAGCAGCTCGCCCACCACGGGAGCGCCGGGCACCTCGCCGGCGACAAGCAGGCCACCGGAGGTCTGCGCGTCGGCAAGCAGCAACCGCTCGGCCTCGTCGGCCGCGCCGAAGTCGGTCCACGGGGTCACCCAGTCCAGGTTGCGCCGGCTGCCGCCGCTCACGTACCCGTCCCGCAGCGCCTCCCGCGCGCCGGCCAGGTAGGGCACCCGGGCGGTGTCGATGGCCACCGTGAGCTGGCTGGCCCGGGCCAGCTTCGAGGCGTGCCCGAGCAGCCCGAAGCCGGTCACGTCGGTGCCGCAGCGGATGCCGGCGGCGACCGCCGCACGGGCGGCGTCCCGATTGAGCGCGCTCATCGTCGCGACCGCCTCCGGGAAGCTCTCACCCGTCGCCTTGTGGCGGGTGTTCAGCACGCCCACCCCGAGCGGCTTGGTAAGCGACAACGGCACCCCGGCCCGCCCGGCGTCGAGGGTGATCAGCTCCTCCGGACGGACCGTGCCGGTGACCGCGAGACCGTACTTCGGGCCGTCGTCGTCGACGCTGTGCCCACCGGCCAGGTGACAGCCGGCCTCCCGCGCCACGTCCTGACCGCCGCGCAGCACCTCGCGGGCCAACTCGAGCGGGAGCACGTCGCGCGGCCAGCAGAGCAGGTTCAGCGCCACCAGCGGGGTGCCGCCCATCGCGTACACGTCGGAGAGCGCGTTGGCCGCGGCGATCCGACCCCAGTCGTACGCGTCGTCGACCACAGGTGTGAAGAAGTCGGCGGTGCTGACCACGCCGGTCCGCTCGTCCAGGCGCACCACCGCCGCGTCGTCGCCGTGGTCCAACCCCACCAACAGCTCCGCGGTGCCGGTCGCCGGGCCGAGACCGGCCACCATGATCTCCAGCTCGCCGGGTGGGATCTTGCAGGCGCAGCCACCGCCGCGGGCGTACTTGGTCAGCCGTACGGGTTCGGTCATCTACTCATGATCTCGACAAGGCACCACGATCGCCACCGTCGCCGCCCATACGGTGACCGAAATCGGACGCCCGAGAACGATCGTGACCGGTGTTACCGCTCCGTGACCCGCTGGGTTGCGTTCTGCCACATCAAGCCGCCTACAGTGGCCGCACCGGGGGTCAACCGACCCCGATCCGGGAGACGACAGGGGACGGTGGACGACGTGACGACGGGCGAACCGCTCATCGTGCTGGACGCGGTCAACAAGTGGTTCGGGCCGCTGCACGTGCTTGACGACGTCTCGCTGTCAGTGGGTCGGGGCGAGGTGGTCGTGGTGATCGGCCCGTCCGGCTCCGGCAAGTCGACGCTGTGCCGCACGATCAACCGACTGGAACCGATCAACTCGGGCACCATCACCTTCGACGGCCAGCCGCTTCCGGCCGAGGGCAAACCCCTCGCCAAGCTGCGCAGCGAGGTTGGGATGGTCTTCCAGTCGTTCAACCTCTTCGCGCACAAGACCATCCTGGAGAACGTCACCCTCGGCCCGGTCAAGGTCCGCAAGGAGAAGCCGGCCGCCGCCCGGGAGCGTGGCCTCGCCCTGCTCGACCGGGTCGGCATCGCCAACCAGGCGGACAAGTTCCCGGCCCAGCTCTCCGGTGGGCAGCAGCAGCGGGCGGCGATCGCCCGAGCGCTGGCCATGCAGCCCAAGGCGATGCTCTTCGACGAGCCGACGAGCGCCCTGGACCCGGAGATGGTCGGCGAGGTGCTCGACGTGATGACCTCGCTGGCCAGCGACGGCATGACGATGGTCGTGGTCACGCACGAGATGGGCTTCGCCCGGCACGCGGCGAACCGGGTCATCTTCATGGCCGACGGGCAACTGGTCGAGGACGCCCCACCCGCGGAGTTCTTCGCGAACCCGCGCAGTGAGCGGGCCCGAGACTTCCTCTCCAAGATCCTCACGCACTAGGCGTCCGTAGTGGAGCGCGCCGCACTCGGTGGGCTCCGTCGAAGAAGGAGAAGAGTATGCGTATCACGCGCGTTGCGGCAGTCGCCGCGGTCGCCGCTCTGGCGCTCGGCCTCACCGCCTGCGGTGGCGACGACGGCGGGGAGGGCACCGGCGCTGGCAGCAAGTCCTTCACCGCCGGCACCACCATGGAGAAGCTGAACAAGGCCCAGAAGATCAAGGTCGGCACCAAGTTCGACCAGCCCGGCTTCGGCCTGAAGGGCCTGTCGGGCAAGCCGGAGGGCTTCGACGTCGAGATCGCCAAGATCATCGTCAAGGAGCTCGGCATCCCCGAGGACAAGATCGAGTGGGTCGAGGCCCCCTCGAAGGTCCGTGAGGACGTCATCGTCAACGGCACGGTCGACCTGGTCGCCGCGACCTACACGATCAACGACAAGCGCAAGGAGCGGATCGCCTTCGCGGGCCCGTACTACGAGGCCGGCCAGAACATCCTGGTCAAGAAGGACGACACGACCATCACCGGTCCGGACTCGTTCAAGGACGGCACCAAGAAGGTCTGCTCCGTCACCGGCTCCACCCCGGCCGAGACGATCAAGCAGTACGTCAAGGACGTCGGCACCCAGCTGGTGCTCTTCGACACCTACGACAAGTGCCGGGACGCCCTCAAGGGCGGCCAGGTCAACGCCGTGACCACGGACAACGTGATCCTGCTCGGCTACATCGCAAAGGACGAGGCGTCGTTCAAGCTGGCCGGCAGCAACTTCACCAAGGAGCCGTACGGCATCGGGGTGAAGAAGGAGGACGCGGACTTCCGCAGCTTCGTCAACGACACGCTGGACAAGGCGGTCGCCGACGGTAGCTGGAAGAAGGCCTGGGACAGCACCGCCGGCAAGTTCGGCGCGGAACTGGGTGCCGCGCCCACCATCAACCGCTACTGATCCTTCGATCTGGAGGGTGGGGAGGAACACCGACCCGTGAACGTGCTCATCGACAAGTTCGACGTCTTTGCGGGTGGTTTCTGGCTCACCCTCCAGATCTGCATCCTCGCCGCGATCGGCGCCCTCGTCCTGGGCGCCATCGTCGCGGTGCTGCGCATCTCACCGGTGCCGCCGCTGCGCGCACTCGGCACCAGCTATGTGAACATCTTCCGCAACATGCCGCTGACCGTGGTGATGTTCTTCGCCGCGTTCGGCCTGCCGGCACTCGGTTCCAATGCGGACTTCCTCCGCATCCCGGTGCTCGACTCGCTCTTCACCCGGCTCGGCACCGACCTTCCGTACTTCCGGTTCGCGCTCATCGCCCTCGTGCTGTACACCGCCGCGTTCGTCTGCGAGGCGCTGCGGTCCGGAGTCAACGCGGTGCCGGCCGGCCAGGCGGAGGCGGCACGGTCCCTGGGCCTGACCTTCGGGCAGAACCTGCGCCACGTGGTGTTGCCGCAGTCCTGGCAGGCCTCGGTGGTGCCGCTCGGCTCGGTGATCATTGCGATGATCAAGAATTCGGCGCTGGCCGGCTTCTTCGGTGTGGTCGGCGACCTGTCGGCCACCGCCGACCAACTCACCGGCGCCGAGGGCTACGCCTTCATCCCGGTCGCCATCGGCATCTCGATCGGCTACCTGATCATGACCGTGCCGCTCGGCGCCCTGCTGGACCGGATCGAGAAGCGACAGGCGGTGGCCCGATGAGTCAGCAGACAAGCGTCCTCTACGACGTCCCCGGGCCGCGGCAGCGGCGGATCACCCTGATCAGCAGCATCGTCGCCGCGGTCGTCCTGCTCGTCGGGGCGTACTTCCTGATCTACCGGCCCCTGGACGAGAAGGGCCAGCTCTCGATGGAGTTGTGGGGGCCGCTGCTCGACCCCTCCAACGAGAACTTCTCCCAGGTCTGGGACCGGATCGCCCTCGGCTTCAAGAACACCCTGATCGCGGCGGCGCTGGCCATCGTGGCCTCACTTGTGGTCGGCACGCTCCTGGCCGTGCTGCGGATCCAGCTCAAGAGCCTGACCGGTCGCAGGTTCACCGGCCTCGCCACCCCGCTGGCGTACCTGCTGCGAGGGCTGAGCACGCTGCTGTCCGCCGTCACCCGGGTCTGCGTCGAGGTGTTCCGTGGCCTCCCCGTGGTGATCACCATCTTCTTCGTGGCCCGGGGCTTCCCCGAGTTCGGCCTCTACTTCGACAACCTCTGGTATCTGGTCATCGGCCTCACCATCTACAACTCGGTGGTGATCGGCGAGATCCTCCGCTCCGGCATGGAGGGGCTGCCGGGCGGCCAGGCGGAGGCCGCCGCCGCCATCGGGCTCTCCCCGGCGCAGACCACCCGGATGATCCTGCTGCCGCAGTCCTTCCGGATCATGCTGCCGGCCCTGATCAGCCAACTGGTCGTGGTCCTCAAGGACACCTCGCTGGGATTCATCATCAGCTACGAGGAGACCCTGAACATCGGCAAGCAGATCATCGGCGTGCTGGGCAACCCGATCCAGGTCTACGTCGTGATCGCCGTGCTCTTCATCGTGGTGAACTACTCGCTGTCGAAGCTGGCGCAGTACGTCCAGCAGCGGCTCGCCAAGGGCCGCAAGACCGCCGGCACCCCGGCACAGAACCCGCCGCCGGCGGCCTTGGTGTCCCAGGCCGAGGGTGGCGGTGGAGGCGGTGGAGGCGGCGGCAACGCCTGAGCCACCCCAGACCGACCAGAAGGCCCGAAGGCCGTCCCGAGCACCTCGGGGCGGCCTTCGGTCATCTGCGGGTGGGCGGCGGCGAGGGCTGCCGGCCGACGTCAGCGGGCGATCTCGGTGACCCGGGACTCGCGGACCACGGTGACCCGGATCTGACCCGGGTAGGTCAGCTCCTCCTCGATCTGCTTGGCCACGTCCCGGGCCAGCACGGCCGCGCCGATGTCGTCCACGTCGTCCGGCTTGACCATCACCCGGATCTCCCGGCCGGCCTGCATGGCGAAGACCTTGTCCACGCCGAGCTTGCCGGCCGCGATCTCCTCGATCCGTTCCAGCCGCTTGACGTACGCCTCCAGGCTCTCCCGCCGCGCGCCCGGCCGACCACCCGAGCAGGCGTCGGAGGCCTGGGTGAGCACGGCCTCGATGGTCTGCGGGGGCACCTCGTTGTGGTGCGCCTCGATGGCGTGCACCACGTCCTCGTGCTCGCCGTACTTGCGGGCCAGGTCCGCACCGATGATGGCGTGACTGCCCTCCACCTCGTGGGTGAGTGCCTTGCCGATGTCGTGCAGGAACGCCGACCGTTTGATGATGGGCACGTCCAACCGCAGCTCGGCGGCCATGATGCCGGCGATGTGGGCGGTCTCGACCAGGTGCTTGAGCACGTTCTGCCCGTACGAGGTGCGGTAGCGCAGCCGGCCGAGCAGGGTCACCAGCTCCGGGTGGATCTCGGTGATGCCGACCTCGACCAGGGCGTCCTCGGCGGCGCGGAGGCAGAGCTGCTCCACCTCCTGCCGGGCCAGGTCGTAGACCTCCTCGATCCGGTGCGGGTGGATCCGCCCGTCCAGGACCAGCTTCTCCAGGGTCAGCCGGCCCACCTCCCGACGGACCGGGTCGAAGCAGGAGAGCAGCACCGCCTCGGGGGTGTCGTCGATGATCAGGTTGACGCCGGTCACCGACTCGAAGGCGCGGATGTTACGCCCCTCCCGACCGATGATCCGCCCCTTCATCTCGTCACCGGGCAGGTGCAGGACGCTCACCACGCTCTCCGCGGTCTGCTCGCTGGCGACCCGCTGGATCGCGTCCACCACGATGTGTCGGGCCCGCTGTTCGGCGGTGTTGCGCGCGTCGGACTCGATGTCCCGGACGAGTAGTGCCGCCTCCCGCTTGGCGGACGTCTCGATGGCGTCGACGAGCTCCAGTCGCGCCGAGTCGGCGGTGAGCCCGGCGATCCGCTCCAGCTCCCGGCGGCGAAGCTCCTCCGACTCGGTCAGCTCGGTCTCCCGCTGAGCGAGCGCGGTCTCCCGGGCGGCGAGGGCGGCCTTCGCGGCGGTGAGCTGCCGCTCCCGCTCGGCGAACCGCTCCACCTCCTCGGTGTGCATGCGCTCCCGCTCGTCCATCCGAGCTGCCCGACGCTCCACCTCGGCTGCCTGCTCCCGGGTGGTGGCGGCGAGCACCGCGACCTCCCGCTCCCCGCTGCGCCGCGCTGCCGTCCGCAACTGCTCGGCGTCCGCCTCGGCCTGCTTGTGGGCGCGCTCCAGAACGGTGTCCGCCTCGGCCCGGGCGTCGTCGAGGACCCGCCGCGCCTCGGCGCGGGCCGCCTTCGCCTCGGCCTTCGCCGCCGCCGCCTCGGTCCGGGCCGCGGCGGCCGCGGACTTCGCCACGTCGATCGTGCTGTTCGCCTCGTCGGCCGCGGTCCGCAGGGCGGCCAGGGACTGCTCCTGGCGGTCCTTCTCGGCGATGAAGGCGGGATCCTCCGCTGCCGGCGCGGTGCCCATCCGGCGCAGGGTCCGGATGCCGACGAGCACGGCGCCGATCACCACCACCGCGAGGACGAGGACGGCCGCGAGGAGCACGACGTCGAACGCGTTCATGCCGGGACCCCGTCGGGTCTACCGATGAACCTGTGCCGCCGCCCCGCCATGGCCGCCTCCCCTAACGTCGAGACCGCAGCGACTGTGCCGGAGGCACACTCCTGCGGCTGTGGACGCCCGACCGGAGCGGCTGGCCGTGGGTAGCTTTCTCCGCCGGCGGTGCCCGTGGGCAGCGTCGGCGACCGGGTGCAGTTGTCGCAGCGTTCCGGACCGGCCTGTCCGGAACTGCTGCCAAAGGCCGTGGAGTCGGCCAAAGTGATGCTGTCTTGTTACGCGATCTATGTTGTGCGCTTAGCCTGCGCTGGTCGGGCAATGTGAGCCTGTATGGCGAGGCTAGGTCTCCGGGGGTGCTCAGGTCAAGGACTCATGATCAAACCCCCCGAACGGAGAGAAGTTGATTCGTCACCACGCGCTGATGTCACGGCGGACAGGAGGGGACAAACGCGGCGAGCTGACCGCCCCGATTCGGATGTCGTGCCTGTTCAGCCGTGGAGAGGGTGCCGCCAGCGGGCCGGTGGTGTGACACCGACGACCCCACGCCGCTCAGTCGGACAAGCGGTTGTCGCGCTCCAACTCACCCTCCGCCTCGGCGAGCGCGTCGGCGTCGATCTGCTCGGCGAACTCGGCAGCCTCGGCACTCTGCGCGGCGAGCGCGTCCTTCACCGCCCGGATGGCCACGCCGGGCGGGTAACCCTTGCGGGCCAGCATGCCCACCAGCCGGCGGAAGACCGCGTCCGGCTCACCTCGGGCGGTACGCAGCTTGCGCTCCACCAGGCCACGGGCGGTGTCCGCCTCGGTCTCCTCGTCCAGCTCACCAAGCGCCTCGGTGGCCACCTCGCCGTCTACGCCCTTGCGGCGCAGCTCGTTGGCGAGAGCCCGGCGAGCCAGGCCTCGGCCGGCGTGCCGGCTGGACACCCAGGCCCGGGCGAACGCGGCGTCGTCGATGATGCCGACCTCGTCGTAGCGGTCGAGGACCTCCGCCGACACCTCCTCGGAGATGCCCCGCTTGGCCAACGCGCCGGCCAGCTCGGCCCGGGTGCGCGGCCGGACGGCAAGCTGCCGCAGGCAGATCTCGCGGGCCACCTCGGACTCGTCGCGCGCTGGCGGCGCCGGTTCATCGGCCGCCGCCTCGGCCCGGCGACCCCGGCGGGGACGCGGCGGATCGGTGGCGTCGCCCGTACGGGGCGGACTGGCATCCCAGCCCCGCCCCGTACGAGCGCGTCGTCCTGCCATGGGTCAGCGACCGGTCAGAAGTCGACCGGCGGCAGCTCCGGGCCACCGGCGGCGTCACCCGCGCCGACCCCGACGCCGAGCTTCTCCAGGATCTTCTTCTCGATCTCGGCGGCCACGTCCGGGTTCTCCTTCAGGAACTCCCGGGCCTTCTCCTTGCCCTGGCCGAGCTGGTCGCCGTCGTACGTGTACCACGCTCCGGACTTGCGGATGATCGCCTGCTCCACGCCGACGTCGATGAGCGAGCCCTCGCGCGAGATGCCCTTGCCATACATGATGTCGAACTCGGCCTGCTTGAACGGCGCGGCGACCTTGTTCTTCACGACCTTGACCCGGGTGCGGTTACCGACCACGTCGGTGCCGTCCTTGAGGCTCTCGATGCGTCGCACGTCGAGCCGGACCGAGGCGTAGAACTTCAGCGCCCGACCACCGGTCGTGGTCTCCGGGCTGCCGAACATGACACCGATCTTTTCCCGCAGCTGGTTGATGAAGATCGCCGTGGTGCCGGTGTTGCTGAGCACACCGGTGATCTTCCGGAGCGCCTGGCTCATCAGCCGGGCCTGGAGGCCCACGTGGCTGTCGCCCATCTCGCCCTCGATCTCGGCGCGCGGCACCAGGGCCGCCACCGAGTCGATCACGATGATGTCCAGAGCGCCGGAGCGGATCAGCATGTCCGCGATTTCGAGCGCCTGCTCGCCGGTGTCTGGCTGGGAGACGAGCATCGCGTCGGTGTCGACGCCGAGGGCCTTCGCGTACTCCGGGTCGAGCGCGTGCTCGGCGTCGATGAAGGCGGCGATGCCGCCGTTGCGCTGGGCGTTGGCCACCGCGTGCAGGGCCACCGTGGTCTTACCGCTGGACTCGGGACCGTAGACCTCGATCACCCGGCCTCGCGGCAGACCGCCCACACCGAGCGCCACGTCGAGCGCGATGGAGCCGGTCGGGATCACGGCGGTCTGGACGACGGGCCGCTCCCCCAGCCGCATCACCGAGCCCTTGCCGAATTGCTTGTCGATCTGAGCGAGAGCAAGGTCGAGTGCCTTCTCCCGGTCAGGCCCTGCTGCCATGGTTGCCACCCCTGCCTTCGCCGGCGTCTTTGCTGAGCTTCGCGTCACGCGGACACGCTAGGCGCTAGGTCCGACAGAAAACCAGCCGACGGGCCGCGAGCTGTGGACGAGCACCCCGCTGTGGACAATAGCCGAACAGGTGTACGACTCGACAAGCGACACGCGGAACCGGCAAAAAGGCTGCTCAGCGTAGTCGCGCGGGCACGCGGTCGGGATACGCGGCGCAGACCGCCCGCCACACCACGTGCGTCTGCTCCCCCGATGCCAGGGCCTGCTCGATGGTCCGTCCACCGAGCTGGGACAGCACCTGATCGCGGGCGATGCTGGCCGCGTAGCCGGGCCCGAACGCCTCGTCCAGTCGCGTCCAGAAGTCGGTCAGCCGCACAGTGATCAGCCCTCCTCGTCCGGTGCCCCGGTCGGCACCGGGCGCAACGCTAGCGCCACCAGGGGCGCCGCCGCGACCGCCGCGAGCAGGGTGAGCACGGGATAACCGGCGAACTGCATGACAAACCCGCTGACCACGGCGGCCACCGCCCCGGCCAGGCCCATGATCAGGTCGGACAGCCCCTGGACGCTCGGCCGCACACTCGCCGCCACCGACTCGGAGAGCAGGGTCGAGCCGGCCACCATCGTCCCCGACCAACCCAACCCGAGCAGGACCAGGCCCACCGAGAGCCGGGGGGTGTGGTGCCCGGCGGTGCCGGCGACCGCGCAGGCGGCCAGCAGCAGAGCGACCCCACCGAGGATCACCGCCCGTCGACCGAGCCGGTCGGTGAGCCAACCGACCACCGGGGAGAACGCGTACATGCCGGCGATGTGCAGGCTCAACACGATGCCGACCAGCCGCAGCACGTCGGCGTCGGCGTGCGACTCACCGAGCCGGACCGGGGTCATCGCCATCACCGCCACCATCACCAGGTGACCCACCGCCACGGCGGCGATGCCGAGTCGGGCGGCGGGCTGTCCGCGTACCACCGACCAGGCCGCACGCATCCCGGCGCCGCGCGGCGCGCGCACCTCGACCGGCGCGGCGGCCGGCGTCGCACCACCCGGCGCGTCGGCCGCCGCGAGCCGCCGCGCGGTGAGCAGCGGGTCGGGCCGGAGCAACCCGAGGAGTACGACGGCAGCCAGCACGAACGCGGCCGCGCTGAACGCGAACGGGCCGGCCAGCGGGGGTAGCCCCCAGCCGGTGGTGACCCGGTCGGCAAGCGCGGCGAAGTTCGGCGCGGCCACCGCACCGATTGTGGTGGCCCAGACGATCAGGGAGAGCTGCCGCCCCCGACGGGCGGGCTCGGCGAGGTCCACGGCCGTGTAGCGGGCCTGCAGGTTCGCCGCGGTGCCGCCGCCGAAGAGCAGCATCCCGAGGAAGAGCAGCGGCACCCAGCGGGTGGCCGCGGCCAGCACCACGAGGAGGCCGCCGACGGCGCCGACCGCGTACGCCAGCACCAGGCCCGGCCGGCGACCGTGCCGGGCCATGATCCGGGTGACCGGGACGGCGAGCAGCGCGGCACCGACCACCCCGGCGCTCTGCGCGACGCCGGCCACCGCGGTCCCGGCGATCCGGGCCGCGAGCAGCGCGCCCACGGCGATGCCGATGGTCACGCCGATCCCGCCGATGATCTGGGTGGTGAAGAGCAGCCGCAGGGTGCGCCGCTGGATCGACGCGACGTCGGGTCGGGCGGTACGCGGCGCGGTCAGGTCGGTGGCCATCGGCGCTCCTTACGAAGAGGGTGGCCCCATCCTCGCGCACCCAACCCGCCGCCCGCCGCCCCGCGCCCCGCGCCCCGCGCCCCGCGCCCCGCGCCCCGCGCCCCGAATGATCCGCGCAACGTCAGGGATGGTGCTGTCTCAGCGTGCCCGGAGGCAGCACTTCCCCCGAAGTTGCGCGGATCTTGGCTGGGTCTTGAACCGGGTGCGGACCGGGACGGACACGCCTGGCCCGCCTGGTCGGTCAGCCGGCCATCACGCGCTGGTGCAGCGACGACACCGCCGAGCGGGCCGCTACGAACGCGCCGTGCTGCCAGGCCACCTCGTGGCTCAGCCAGTCCCCGGCGAAGTAGACCCGCCCGGCCGGCTGGAGCAACAGGTTGTAGCCGGCCGTGCCGTGGCGGGGCGAGGTCCAGGCGCCCTCGATGTAGCGCGTCCGGTCCCAGGCGTGGGAGTACGAGGTGACCAGCTCGCTGCGGCCCGTCGCTGCCCGGCACGGCCTCGACAAGCGGCTCCTGCCGGTCGAAGAGCCAGCGCACCGGCAGCCCGATGAACACCGTCATCGGCACCCAGTAGACGGCCATGATCTGGAGACCGGGCGCCCGTTCGAGGAACCCCCGCCATCCCCGGCGACCCTCCCCGGCCTCGGTAGGCGCATCGGCACGACGGGGGCCGCTCTCAACATCCATCGGCTTCCGTTACCCAGGCCCGACCGCCGCGCAATCCCCGCATGCGCTGTCGATCGTGGACTGCTCCGGTGTCAGCCGGGCAGGGCGCGGGTGACCACGGTGAGGTCGGCGACCAGACCCTCGTACGCCCTGTCCTGGTCGTCGGCGCGCAGGACGGCGGACGGGTGGATGGTGGCCAGCAGCCGGGCCTGCGGCGCGTCGGCCCGCTTACCGGCGCTGTCCACCGGCACCTGCGCGAAGTCCGCGGGGTGTTGGGCCGACTCCGGCCAGGGCAGCAGCTCGCCCCGCTGCCGGGTGACCCGGAAGGACGGACCGAGCAGGGCCTTGGCGGCGGTCGCGCCGAGCACCACCACGATCTCCGGGCGCAGCCGGGCGAACTCAGCGACCAACCAGGGGCGGCAGGCGGTGACGTGCACCTGGTCCGGAGTCTGGTGGATCCGCCGCTTGCCGCGCAGCTCGAAGCGGAAGTGCTTGACCTAGCAATATTGTGTATACAACGAGGGCATCACAACGAACTGAAACACCTCGGATTGATGACGGAGCAGTGGCGGCCTGCCTACGGCCAACAAGGTCGTGGTCCCCCTACGCTGTAGTCGTGGACACCTCAGCCAACGGCTCAACGCTGGAAACTATCGAATCCGTCGCAAGTGGATCATCAGCACCCGAGCAATCTTCACCTCCGGTAGATGATCAATCCGACAAGCAGAGGCCCTACCTGCAAAAGGTCAACGGACCTTCCAGCACCCGCCCGTCTCCTAAGATCGCCGCTGCGCGGCCCCGAAAAGCAGCCACAAAGAAGGCGACAGCCGCCCGCAAGGCGTCCAACAAGAAAATTTCCGCAGAACCCAAGAAGACTCGTCGAACACCGCTCTTCCCAGCAGCAACTTTCGAAGATGCTTTAGATCTCGCCAAAGCCATCTACGAAAACGGGGCAGGTAAGCCAGTTCGCAGGCTCACGTTGTTCGACAGCCTGGGAAAGAGCCCGGATAGCGGCCCCACCCGCCAGCTAGTAACCAACAGCGCAAAATACCACCTAACCACTGGAAGTTACAGCGCCGAGCATTTGTCTCTGACAGAAGACGGCCTACTTGCGGTTGCAGATGATGTAACACCCTCAGCCAAGGCCCGCGCCCGCTTCAAGTTGGCTATTGAACAGATAGAGGTCTTCAATACGCTTTTCCAAACCTACAAGGGAAGCCGACTTCCCTCTCAAGCAGTTTTAATGGATAAAGCGCGGGACTTGGGCGTACCAGATGACGATTTAACGAAATGCATTGAGACGTTTACCGTCAACATGAAGTTCACGGGAGTGCTACGCTCGATAAGCGGAGCTGAGCGCGTACTTAGCATAGATACAGTGCTCGACGATTTCCTGCCTCGCACCGCCAGCGCATCACCTCGACAAACGATCCCCGCCTTGCCGAGCCCTCGGAACGAGCCGAAGCTCGGCGGCAACACTGAGGACTTTGGAAAAACGTGCTTCTACATCACACCGATCGGGACCGAGGAGTCCGAGCATCGGAGGCACTCAGACCTCTTCATGGGCTCCTTGATTGAACCAGCCTTGTCTGAGTTCGGGCTCCAGTTGGTGCGCGCGGACCAGATCGGCAATGCCGGTATGATCACGCGTCAGATCATCGAATACATTATTCACAGCAAGCTGGTAATCGCGGATCTATCGTTTCACAACCCCAACGTCTTCTACGAGCTCGCCCTAAGGCACGCCGTGCGGAAGCCGATCGTTCAGATTAGTCGAGCCGCCGATCCTCTACCTTTCGACGTGGGACAAGTTCGAACCGTCGTTATAGATACAACGGACATCTACTCGCTTGTTCCTCAGCTCGAATCATTCAAAGCACAGATCGCTACCCAAATCCGTAAAACACTCGACGAACAAGCAGCGGTGGAGAATCCGTTGAGCGTCTTTGCGCCATACTTCTGGCAACATCTCACCGCCTAACACTCGCCCCACTCCGGCGGCGGCCAACCGTTGAGCGGTGAGGACGCAAGGTTCCACAGCGGGAGAGTGGTTAGGAAGAGGCCTGCAAATCGACCGGCGCATCGGAGGTGCTGTACCGGGTTTATACATGTTCAAACCAATGCGACGGCGTTCGTGAGGTAGAGGTGACCCGGGTCCAGCCCGGCGTCGTCGACCGCGCGGCGCAGCAGGCGTCCGGCCGGGCCGACGAAGGGCAGCCCCTTCTGGTCCTCCATGTCGCCGGGCTGCTCGCCGACGAGCACGACGCGGGCGCTCTCGTCGCCCCGGCCGAAGACCGTCTGCGAGGCGTCCCGGTACAGCTCGCAGCCCCGGCAGCCGCCGGCGGCGGTGCGCAGGTCGTCGATGGTGTCGGCGTCGGGCGGGATGAACCGCTGGGCGCCCGGAGCGCTCCCGGTCTGCTCGGCCATGCCGACTGTTATATACCCGTTCGACGACGGCTGCCGGATACGCCCCGGCGCACCGGCCGCTTCCCGTCAGTACCCGTTACCGCCCCCGTCGCCGCCGGACGCGATCGCGATCAGCACGATGACGATGATGATGATCGCCACCGCCACCGCGATCCAGATCCCCTTACGAGCCCCACCAGACGCCATGTCCCCCACCTCCGGGCGCCCGCATACCCGTCCCGGCCGTCCCGAATCCCCGCGATGGGGTGGGGGTGGGGGGTGGGTGGGTCAGGTGGGGAAGCCTTGGGAGGGGGGTGGGATCTCGGCTCGGGCCAGGGCGGCGGCCAGGGGGGCCAGGTCGGCGGCGTCCAGGGAGCTGACGGTGATGCGCAGGGCGGGTGGGGCGGCGATCCGGTAGAGCGCGCCGGGGGCCACCGCCCAGCCGGCGTCGCGGAGCGCGGTCACCGTGCTTGTCTCGTCCGCGACCGGCAGCCAGACGTTGATGCCGCTGCGACCGTGCGCGGTCAGGCCGTGCTCGGCCAGCGCGGCGAGCAGCCCTTCGCGCCGCTGCTCGTAGCTCTGCGCCGCCCGCCGCACCACCTCGGTGACCGCTGGGTCCCGCCACAGGGCGAGCACCAGGCGTTGCAGCACGGTGGAGACCCAGCCGGCGCCGACCCGGGTACGGCCGCTCACCCGGGCGACAGTCGTCTCGTCGCCGACCAGCACCGCCAGCCGCAGGTCCGGGCCGAAGGGCTTGCTCACCGAGCGGAGGAAGGCCCAACTCGCGGTCGCACCGGCGAGCGAGTGCAGGGGTACGCGGGCCAGTTCGGCAGCGTGGTCGTCCTCGATCAGCAGTAGGTCCGGTCGGCCGGCGAGCAGCGTCCGCAGCGCCTCGGCGCGGGTCGCGGAGACGGCGGCGCCGGTCGGGTTCTGTGCCCGGCTGGTGATGATCAGCGCTCGCGCTCCGGCGGCAAGCGCGGCGGCCACCCCGTCGACAAGCGGCCCGTCGTCGTCGAGCGGCACGCCGATCGGGCGCAGCCCCAGCGCGGCGACCAGGTCGAGCAGGTTGGCCCAGCCCGGGTCCTCGACCGCCACCGCGTCGCCGGGGCGCAGGTGGGCGCCGAGCAACCGCTCGATGCCGTCAAGCGCCCCGCCGGTGAGGGTCAACTCCTCGGCCGGTACGCCGTCGGCGCGCAGCCGGGCGCGGGCCGCCTCGGCGAGCTCGGGCAGCACGCCGGCATCGAGGTAACCGACCGAGGGGCCTCCGTCGGTGGCGAGCGCGGCCAGGTGCGGGCCTAGCGGCGGGAGCAGCCGGGGGTCGGGCTCTCCCCGGGACAGGTCCCGGGCACCGGGCAGCGGTGAGGGGCGCAGCGCGGATCGGCGGGCGGCCACCGGCGGGCGGGGGCGCACCCGGGTGCCGTGCCGACCGGCGGTGGCGAGCAGGCCGCGCTGGCGTAGCTGCTGGTAGGCGCGGGCGACGGTGGCCGGGCTGACCCCCAACTGCGCGGCGAGTGCCCGCACGGGAGGCAGGGCGGCCCCCGGCAAGAGCGCGCCGGCGCGGATGCCCGACTCGATGCTCGCCGAAATCTCGACGGCTGTCGTACCGGTGAGCTGATAGTGTGCTGACACAAATCAGAGATTGTACTAGAACAAAGGGGTGCGCGCATGTATCCGCCTACCGCCCGGACCACACCCCGCCGCTCCCGCGACACGATGAGCTACGACGAGGCCGCCGCCCACGCCGTGCTCGACGAGGCGTACGACTGCGCGCTCAGCTTCGTCGTCGACGGCCAACCCCGGGTGCTGCCCACCCTGCACGTCCGCATCGGCGACACGCTCTACCTGCACGGCTCCACCGGAAGTCGGCCACTGCTCGCCGCCCGGGGCGACGACGGGCTGCCGGTCTGCATCGCGGTGACCCTGCTCGACGGGCTTGTCTACGCCCGTTCCCAGTTCCACCACAGCGCCAACTACCGCTCGGTCGTCGCACACGGCACCGCCCGACTCGTCACCGACGAGCGGGAGAAGCTCGCCATGCTCACCGCACTTGTCGAGAAGGTCGGCGCGGGACGCAGCACGGCCACCCGTCCGCCCAGCCGTCGCGAACTGGCCGAGACCGCCGTCCTGGCGCTGCCCCTGCGCGAGGTGTCCGTCCGCGCCCGCACCGGCGGGGTCCGCGAGGACGAGGCCGACCTGCACCTGCCGCACTGGGCCGGGGTGCTGCCACTGCGCCTCACCGCCGGGGCACCCGAGCCGGACGCCGGGGTCACCGCGCCGCTGCCGGCGTACCTGCGGACGCCCCGTACGCCCTGGCACGACCCGGTGCCGCTGCACGGCGAGCACGTTCGGCTTGAGCCGCTGGACCTGGCACACGCCGACGAGCTGCACGCCGCCACCGCCGACGCCGACGTGTGGCGGCACCTCACCGTCGCGCCGCCCCCCACGCCCGCCGGGACCGCCGAGGTGATCGGCACCGCCCTGGCCGCCCAGCACCGCGGCGAGCGGGTGGCCTGGGTGCAGCGGTGCGCGGCCACCGGCACGGTGGTGGGCAGCACCTCCTACTACGAGATCGACCCCCAGCGACGCTCGGTGGCGATCGGGCACACCTTCCTCGGCCGGCCCTGGTGGCGTACCGCGATCAACACCGAAGCGAAGTTGCTGCTGCTCGGCCGGGCCTTCGACGACCTGGGCGCGGTACGGGTCGCCTGGCACACCGATATCCGCAACGTTCGCTCCCAGGCGGCCATCGAACGACTCGGCGCGACCCGGGAAGGGGTGCTGCGGATGCACCGGCAACGCCCGGACGGCTCCTGGCGGGACACCGTGCAGTACGCGATGACCGTCGACGAGTGGCCGAACGCACAGGCCAGGCTGCGAGAAAGACTTCTGCGGACCGCACCGGTGGCGTGATGATGGCGGGCGTGCTGGGGATCACCGACATCTGGACGTACGTGCTGGGCACCGTGGCCATCATCCTGCTGCCCGGGCCGAACTCACTCTTCGTGCTCTCCACCGCCGCCAAACGGGGCGTCGCGGTCGGCTACCGGGCCGCCGCTGGCGTGTTCGTCGGCGACGGGGTGCTGATGTTCCTCTCCGCCGCCGGGGTGGCGTCGCTGCTCAAGGCGTACCCGCCGCTGTTCATGGTGATCAAGTACGCGGGTGCCGCGTACCTCGGTTATGTCGGGGTGACCATGCTGCTCGGCGCCGTGCGGCGCTGGCGCGACCGCAACGACCCGGACACGCCGCGGCTCATCGACGCCGCAGAGCCGGCGGCGATGCGCAGCCCGTTCCGCAAGGCGCTGGTGATCAGCCTGCTGAACCCGAAGGCGATCCTGTTCTTCATCTCGTTCTTCATCCAGTTCGTCGACCCCGGTTACGCCTGGCCGGCGCTGTCGTTCCTGCTGCTCGGGCTGATCGCGCAGGTGACCAGCGCGCTCTACCTGACCGCGTTGATCTTCGCGGGCACCTTCCTGGCCGCCCAGTTCCGCCAACGTCGCCGCCTGGCTGCCGGCGGCACCACCGCCGTAGCAGCCCTCTTCCTAGCTTTCAGCCTCAAACTAGCCACCGCCACCGCCGGCTAACCCGCCCCGCCCGGCCCGCCCCGCCGGGCGGCCGGGCGGCCGGGCGGCCGGGCGCGGCGATCTTGCACTTTCGGTTGTCGAATTGCGTGCTCTGGACCGATTTGTCGGCGCAGAAACTGCAAGATCGCGGGGGTCAGCGGCGTCGCGCCCTCTGCCCGCGTCGATCATGGAGTTGTGGTGCCTCATCAAAGGCGCGAAACGGGATGTTCATCCCACCACAACTCCATGATCGACGGGCGGAAGGGCGGCGCGCGGGGCGCGCGGGGCGGGCAGCGCGGGGCGGGCAGCGCGGGGCGGG
>NZ_JBSGIV010000061.1:0-39158 GCF_053605225.1 Micromonospora sp. NPDC003944 | reverse complement strand
TTTTAATATAACTAAAACCCCCAAAAACCAAAACCCAAAGGCGCCAAACACACCCACGTCCGCGGGGGGCTCCCCCCGCCCCCGGTGCCCCCCCCCCCCCCCCCCCCGCGGGGGTGGGGGCCGTCGGCCATCTCACCCGACCTGGTCAGGTCGTGCTGGTCAGAGGACCATGGTGACGCCCTGGGCCTTGCACGCGGTGCTGATGTCCTTGCCGGCCTTCTCGAAGGCCGGGTTGTCGGCGGCGGTCGCCGGGTCCGCCGCGGCTGCGGCCTTGGCCGCCTCGGCGCCGAACGCCCGCAGCGCGTCGACAAGCTTGCCGTCGCCGGTCGCAGCGACCGTGGTCACCTTCTGCTCCAGCCCGGTCAGGATCTTCTTGAAGTCCGCCGCCGACGCCTCGCCGGTCGTGGCGACCTTCACCATCTCGGCCCTCATCTCGTCGCTGGCCTTCTTCACCGCCTCGCAGAGCTGCTTGTCGGTCGCCGCGCCCGCCGCGGGTGACGACGGCGTGGCGGCAGCGGAGGTGGCCACCGCGGACGCGGCTGCGGAGGTGGGAGCGGACGTGGCGGATCCGGCGGTCGTCGCCTTGTCGCCGTCGCCGCAGGCGGCGAGGGTCGTCGAGACGGCAAGGATCAACATGGCGGAAGCAAGACGGGAAGATTTCACGGACGCGGACAATAGCCGATGTCCAGACGATGATCAATCTGCTCGGCGCCGTCAGCTGCAACACGGGACACCCGTGTGGACGGAGGGCTGGTAGGAAGAGGCGAGTTGCCTCACCCCAGGGAGATGATCGTGGCACGTTCCCACCTGTCCCGCCGTTCGCTGCTGACCGCCGGTGGCGCCGCCGCCGTGGCGCTCGGCGCGGCCGCAGCCAGTCCGTCCGCCGCCGTCGCCGCGCCAGCCGAAACCCCGGTCGACACGCCGTCCGAGGCGCTGCGTCGCCTGCAGGCCGGCAACCGGCGGTTCACCTCCGGCCACGGCCGGCACCCCCACCAGGGCCTGGCCGACCTGCACCGGCTCGCCGCCGGCCAGCACCCGTTCGCCATCACCGTCGGCTGCGCGGACTCCCGGGTGGCCCCCGAGGTGCTGTTCGACCAGGGGCTGGGTGACCTGTTCGACAACCGGGTGGCCGGCAACATCGTCGACGACCTGCTGCTCGGCAGCGTCGAGTTCGCCGTGGAGGAGTTCGGCAGCCTGCTGATCGTCGTCCTCGGCCACGAACGCTGCGGCGCGATCACCGCCACCATCGACGCCATCCACACCGGGGGTACGGCGCCCGGGCACATCGGCACCATCGTGGACGCCCTGCGCCCGATCGTCGAGCCGGTGCTGGACCAGCCCGGCGACCCGGTGGAGAACGGGGTCCGGGCCAACATCGCCGCGCAGGTGCGGGCGCTCAGCGCACGCAGCACGATCATCGCCGAGAAGGTGCACGAGGGTGCGCTACGCGTGGTGGGCGCCCGCTACGACCTGGACAACGGGCGGGTCTCGCTGGTGGCCTGAGGCCGTCACCCGATCCTGGGCCAGAGCGGCGGCGTTGGCCGGTCCTCCACGCGGGCCGACCAGCGCCGCCGATCCCGTCGCGGCAGCCGGGTACGGCGGTAGTAGGACCACCCGGCAATCGGCAGCGCGACCGTCCAGGCCACCAGGAGCGGGAGGCCGATCAGGACGCCGGTCGGAGTGAAGATGTCGTCGGCGCCGGGCTCCGTCAGGTCCGCGGCGAACTGCCAGGGCAGGGTCGCCGAGTAGCCGATCATCAGGGCCGATCCCAGCACCGTCGGCGTCAGCGGCACCCACGGTGGCACCCGACGTCCGCGCAGCCACGGCACCCACCGGGGGAAGACCGTCCCCCAGTCCTTGATGAGCCCCAGCGCCAGGACGCCACCGAGCCCGGCGAGGACGCACAGCAGGCCCAGGTAGAACGCCCCGGCCGGCAAGCCCAGGAAGCCGTCGACGGGGTGGTCCCCCACCCCGGGCCCACGACCGTGGTACCACTCGCGAAACGGGCCGGGGTTGGCGAACATCGGAATGCCCAGGATCCATGGCACGTGCAACGGGATGAACCCCAGCACGGGGGCGATCCACGCCACGTGACCGGCCCGGCGCGCCCAGGGCGGCGGTGGTGGTGTCGCAACAACTGTGCGGGTCATGGTTGTCTCCGTTTCAGCGGCGGTCGGCGCATCCGAGTTCACCGTGGCTGACCGTTGAGACGAACGAATCGCTACCCGGGGGGATTCGCCTCCCCCGGCCCGGGGATGAGCCTCGTTTCGTCACGACAGTGCTTGTGACGTAAAGGCTCCCGGCGGCGGGGCACGGTCCGGAGGCTGAACACCATGAATGTGACCCGAATCGGTCGACCCGCCGACGGCAACCCACAACCCGCGTCCGGTGACACCCCCGCCCGGATCACCGTCGTGGACGCCCTGCGGGGAAGTGCGCTGCTGCTCATCCTGCTGGTGAACATCGCGTTCTTCAGCTCCGGCTACGACTTCCACCTCGTCGACGACCCGACGCACGGCCCGGTCGACCTGCTGGTCGCGGGTGCGGTGGAGCTGCTGTTCGCGATGAAGGCGTACCTGCTGTTCGCCTTCCTCTTCGGCTACAGCTTCACCCTGCAACTCGACTCCGCGGCTCGGCGCCACGTGGCGTTCCGCCCGGCGTTTCTCCGCCGGCTCTCCGGGTTGTTCGTCCTCGGGGTGCTGCACGCGGTGCTGCTGTTCCACGGCGACATCCTCACCACGTACGCGCTGCTCGGTCTCGTGTTGCTCGCCGCCCGACGGATGGCGCCCCGCACCGCGCTTGTCGTGGCGGCGGCCATCATCGGCGGCATCGCCGTCGTGGTCGGGATCGCCGCGGTCCTCGGTGCCACGCTGGTGCCGGACGAGGCCACCGCGGTCAGTGCCGGTGCGCGTTCGACGCTGGCCCTGGGCGGGGGCCTCGGCGACGTCGTCCTGGAGCACCTGCGGTCGATGCCGGCGATGATCGGCGGCCTCGCCGTGCAGGGGCCTCTGGCGTTCGCGGCGTTCCTCGTCGGCCTCGCCGCCGGCAAGCACCGTTTTCTGGCCTCCGTGCCCGCGCACGCGGACCTGCTGCGCCGGATCGAACGGGTGGGGTATCCGGTCGGTCTGGCCGGCGCCGTCGTGTTCGCCGTCGGTGGGGGCACCGCGGACCTGACCGGGCTGATGGTCAGCATTGTCACCGCGCCGTTCCTGGCCGCCGCCTACGCCGCGACCCTGCTGCGCCTGTTCACGCGGCGGCCACGCGTCGCAGACGTGCTCGCGCCCGCGGGGCGGATGGCACTGACGAACTATCTGGCCCAGTCGCTCGTGTGCGTGCTCGTCTTCACCGGCGTCGGGTGGGGCCTGGTCGGCCGCACCTCACCGGCGCAGACGCTGCTGATCGCGCTTGTGATCTTCGCGGTCCAGTTGGTGGCCAGCTCGTGGTGGCTGCGGCGGTTCCGCTACGGCCCGGCCGAATGGGCGCTGCGCGCCTGGACCCACCGAGGTCGTCGCCGCGACTAGGGTGCTGGAATGGTCGACCGGCATCAGGTGATGAACTTCCGGGTCCGCGCCCAGCAGCTCGACCGGGACAAGGGCACCCTCGCCGACACCGCAGTCCTGGACCTCGGGGTGCAGAACACCGGTCCGGACGGCGCCCGGTGGGCGCTTGCCGTACGCGGGGTCGACGTGACGGCGTTGCCCGACCCGGAACTGGTGTTGCTGTGGACGGTGCGCGGCGCGCCCCACCTCTACCGGCGTGCCGACGTCGCGAAGGTGGCGGCGGCCGTCGAACCCTTCTCCGAGGCCGACGCGGGCAAGCGCATCTACGACGCATCCAAGCCGTTGAAGGCCGCCGGCATCGGCATCCTCGCGGCCCTCGACGAGATCGCCGGCCGGATGCGGGCAGTCGTCAGCGCCCCGACGGTGAAGGGAGACGTGTCCGGCCGCCTGGCCACGGTGCTGCCCGAGCCGTACCTGCGGTTCTGCCGGCCGTGCGACGCCACGCACCTCTACGAGATGCCGTTCCGGCTCGCCGCCCTGCGGGCCGGGCTGGAGTTGCGGCTGGACACCTCACCCCCGATCTTGCAGCGCATCTCCGGGTTCCGGAAGGCAGCCGCCGCGGGTGACCGATTCGACCTCATCCGCGCGTACCTTCGCCTGTTGGGCCCGGCCACCCCGAAACAGGTGGCCGATTATCTCGACGCCCCGGTGAAGGACGTGAAGGCGCGCTGGCCCGACGACGTGGTCGAGGTGACTGTCGACGGCGAGGTGCGCTCACTGCTGGCCGCCGACGAGGAGGCGTTGGAGTCGGCCGACGGCCGGGGCACCCGTCTGCTCGGCCCGTTCGACCTGTTCCTCCAGGCCAAGGACCGGGCAACGCTGGTGCCGGACGCCGCCCGCGCCAAGGAGCTGTGGCCGGTGTTGGGTCGCCCCGGCGCCGTCCTGGTCGACGGCGAGTTGGTCGGCACCTGGCGTCCCCGCAAGTCCGGCAGGACCTTCACCGTCGCCGTCCAACCGTGGCAGAGGCTGTCAGCCGCCACCCGTGAGGCCATCACCGCGCAGGCGGAACACCTCGCCGCGTACCGTGCCGTCGCCCTTGCCGGAGTCGACGTCGGCAGCTAACGGCCCCTCACTCCACCGTCCAGGAGATGGCGGGCGGGGTCACCCGAGCGCAGATCGGCTCACCGGCGGCATCGGTCAAACCGACCCGGCCGACGAGCGTCCCGCTGCCCTCGTGGGCGGCGCGCAGCAGCGCGGTCGGCACGTCGGTGAACATCATCTTCGCCCGTCGGAACATGGCGAAGCCGTCCGGGGTCACCGCACCCCAGCTCAGATAGAGGAACCGCGCCCCGGGGCGGCCGTGCACCCAGGGGCCGCCGACGTCGAGCGCTCCGTCGATCTCGCGGCTGGACACCTCCAAGGACCAGGTTGCGCTCGGCGCGTCGGCCGGCACCTGGTCGACCACCTCGGCCTTTCGCTGAATCCCGACGTGTACGTTGCCCAGTCGCAGCGCGTCGGCCTCCGCACCGGGGCGCTGGCCGGGGAGGTCGCTGCCCTCGATCCGGATCCGCATGACAGTGACTCTAGTTAGCCGGCCGGCTTGTCGGCGGTGGTGTCGTCCTCGCCGTACTCGCCGCGGATGGGCAGGTAGTAGGCGGGCAGGAACGCGGCGATGATGACGACGCCGGCGATCGGCACGAACGCGCCGACGACGATGCCGGAGCCGATCCAGAGCAGCGCGAGCGTGAACCGGCGACCGATGGCCCGAGCACCGACCGGGCCGAGGCCGGGGTCCAGCAGCTTGGCGCGCCGGAGGTGGGCCCAGATGATGTTGAACAGGGCCGCCGCCGTCCACAGCGTGCCGCCGTAGGCGACGACCGACGCCCGCAGCCCCTGCTCCGCGCGCAACGCCTCGGCGAGCAGTGAGGTGGTGAACGGCAGGAACGCGATGACCATCAGCAGCAGGGTGTTGAGGAACAACACCCCTCGGTCGACGTGCCGAACCCGGTCGAACATGACGTGGTGGTTGACCCACACCTGCCCGATGAGCAGGAAGCTCAGCGTGTACGCCAGGTACGACGGCCACAGTGCACCGAGGCCTCGGACGAGGTGCCCGAAGTCGTGGGGCGGCTGGATCTCCAGCACCAGGAGCGTCACGGCGATCGCGAAGACGGCGTCGCTGAAGGCCAGCAACCGGCCTGGGCTGCGCGTCAGCCGTGGGGTTTCCCTTTTAGGGGGCACATCACGAATTATGCGGTACGTCAGCGTTAGTGAAGGTGGGAGGCAGCCGTTCTGCGCAGGTACGTCTCGGCCAACTGGCGCAGGCGCGTCCGGTCGAAGCTGTCCCCGTGGCCCGGATGGACGACGGACACGTCGAGGTCGACGAGGAACTCCATGCTTCGCCGGTACGCGGCCACGTCGGAGTTGGGCAGATCGTCGATCAGGGCACCCTCGTAGATGATGTCGCCGGAGTACAGCGTCCCGCTGTGTTCCTCCAGCAGGGCGATGCTTCCCGGCGTGTGGCCGGGCAGGTGCAGCACGGTCAGCACCCGTCCGCCCAGGTCGACCCGGTCGCCGTCGTCGAGCAGGCGGTGCAGGGTCATGGGTGCGATCCGGTAGGCGGTGGGGTCGTAGCCGGGGTCGGGCAGGACGTCGATCATGAGCTCCGGGACGGCTTCCCCGGCGGCGTCGATGCCCAGCTTCTCGAAGAGTTCCGCGCCGTAGAGGCTCGCCGGCACGCCCGCCGCCAGAACCCCCGCCTCGGCGGGGTGAGCGGCCCGCTCTGCGAACTCCGACGCCCCACCGACGTGATCCAGGTGCGCGTGGGTGAGCACGACCAGCGGGTCGCGCGCGAACAGGCCCGGAATCGTCTCCCCCAAGGCGACGACACCGAGCCCGGCGTCGATCACGATGTCCCGGTCGTTGCCGCGCAACCACCAGAAGTTCGCCGACAGCAGTTCGTTGACGTGGGGCTCCGAGATCCGGACGACGTCGCCGTCCACCTCGGCCCGCGTATACCAGTCGACCATGACCGAGAGTGTGCCAGCGCGGAGACGCCGCTTCTGTCCCGTGGCGAGGTGTGGCTGACCCGGTCACCGTCGGTCACCTGGCCGGAGGCGGACGCGGCAATAAGCGGTAGCACCGCGCCGGGCACGAGGCCGCGCCCGCACGCGGGAACGCCCGATCCGCCGATCCGCACGAGTACGACGTGAAAGACTCGCCAGGCGCGCGGAAGGGGCGGGGATGGCACCAACCTGGCTCGTGGCGCTCTCCTGGGCGTCGCTCGCAGTCATGGAGATCGTCTGGCTGGTGACCGTCCTCTACATCGGTCCGGCAGCGGTCCGCCTCTACTGGAACTGGGGCAGGCCCGAGGCGTTCTCACGACGGCGGTGACGATCGCCGTTCTCTTCCGGTACTTCGCCGGGCCGGGTCGCAGCCTCGGCAAGGTCTGGCGCGCACTGTCGAGCGTCGGCAGGATCGAACTGCTGACCATCAGCGCCTTCGAGCTGGCGTTGTTCGTGTGGCTGACGCTCGCGCACCGCGTGGTCCTGCCGGAGCCACCCCTGCGACCCGACAGCGCCACGTTCTGGTTCGTGGGTCAGATCGGGCTGATAGCGGGGTTCGTCGCGGCTTGGCCGACCGCGTCCTGGCAGCTCGGCCGAGGGTTGCGGATCGAGCCGCGTCGACTCCCCTACGACTGAGCAGGCCCGAACACCCGGACAAACAACAAGCGGCAAGGAGATCACTCTCCCTGCCACTTCTAACGTATATCGCACCTGGGGGCTTGCCGCAAGACCCCGGTCGTGACGCAGAATCGGCGGCCGGACCAGCACAAACGAGGTAACGGGGGGGCGACGTGGGTGTGTTGTCGATTGACGAGGGCCGCAGCGACCGGACACCGCTGGTGGATCTCCGGGAGGTCGACGAGACGCAGGTGTCGGTCGTCGGCGGCAAGGCCGCGCACCTGGGGGCGCTGTCCCGGATCGACGGCATCCGGGTGCCGGCCGGGTTCTGCGTGACCACTGACGCCTTCCGGCGGGTCGTGGGGCTGACGCCGTCGATCGACGACCGGCTCGGTCAGCTGTCGCGGCTGAGCCCGGACGACCGGGAGGCGATCCGCACGCTCAGCGCGGAGGTCCGCCGCAGCATCGAGGAGACCGCGATGCCGGACGACCTGGCCGCCGCGATCACCGACGCGCTCGCCCGCTTCGGCGAGCAGGCCGCGTACGCCGTGCGGTCGAGCGCGACGGCGGAGGACACGCCCACGGCGTCCTTCGCCGGCCAGCAGGACACCTACCTGAACGTGGTGGGGCCGGAAGCCATCCTGCGGCACGTCAGCCGGTGCTGGGCGTCGCTCTTCACCGAGCGGGCGGTCGTCTACCGCCTGCGCAACGGCATCGACCACCGCACGGTCCAGATGGCTGTCGTCGTACAGAGAATGGTCTTTCCGGATGCCTCCGGCATCCTGTTCACGGCCGACCCGGTGACGGGCAACCGGAGGGTCGCGACCGTGGACGCCAGCTTCGGTCTCGGCGAGGCCCTGGTGTCCGGCCTGGTGAACCCGGACGTCTTCACGGTGCGCGACGGGGAGGTGGTCGCCGGTGCGGTCGCCGCCAAGCAGCGTGCCGTCGCCGCCCTACCCGGCGGCGGGACGCGGGAGGTGGCCATCGACCCGCAGCGGCAGGAACAGCCGGCGCTGACCGAGGCGCAGGTGCTGCGGCTGGTGCGGCTCGGGCGTCGGATCGAGGCACACTTCGGCCGCCCGCAGGACATCGAGTGGTGCCTGGTCGACGACGACGTCCAGATCGTGCAGAGCCGGCCGATCACCACGCTGTTCCCCGTGCCCCCGGCCGGTGACCAGGAGAACCACGTCTACCTCTCGGTCGGGCACCAGCAGATGATGACCGACGCCATGCGGCCGCTGGGGATCTCGATGTGGCAGTTGACGGCCATGGCCCCGATGCTGGAGGCCGGCGGGAGGTTGTTCGTCGACGCGACCCGGTTGCTGGCCTCACCCGCGAGCCGCGCCAACTTCCTGGAGATGGTCGGGAAGTCCGACCCGCTGACGAGAAACGCGCTGGAGACGCTCCTCGACCGACCGGACTTCGGCGCGACGACGCTCCCGGGCGACGGTGGCGGACCGGCCAGGCTGACGACCGGCGGCGTGTCGATCGACACCGACCCGACCATCGTGACCGAGCTGGTCGGGCGCAGCGAGGCGTCCGTCGCCGCGCTGCGGCGCGACATCGCGGCGGTGACCGGCCCGGCGCTGTTCGACGTCCTGTTGGAGGCCTTCGGGGAGCACAAGCGGGTCCTCAGCGACCCGCTCAGCATGCAGGCGATCATGGCCGGCATGGAGGCCACCTGGTGGCTCAACGACAGACTTGGTGAGTGGCTGGGCGAGAAGAACGCCGCGGACACCCTCACCCTGTCCGCCCCCGGCAACATCACCTCGGAGATGGGGCTGGCGCTGCTCGACGTCGCCGACGTGATCCGTCCGCACCCGCAGGTGGTGGCGTTCCTCCAGGACGTCGAGGACGACGACTTCCTCGACGAGCTGCCCACGGTGGTGGGCGGGGTCGAGGCGCGCGAGGCCATCATGGGATACCTCGACAGGTACGGCATGCGCTGCGTCGGCGAAATCGACATCACCAGGCCACGGTGGAGCGAACGACCCACCACGCTGGTGCCCGTGCTCCTCGACAACGTCAGGCTCTTCGCGCCGGGCGAGGCCGGGCGGCGCTTCGCGCAGGGGCGGCAGCAGGCGCAGCAGAAGACGCAGGAGGTGTTGACGCGCCTGCGGGCGCTGCCGGACGGCGAGCAGAAGGCCGACGAGACCGCCACGATGATCGACCGGGTGCGGACCTTCATCGGCTACCGGGAGTACCCGAAGTACGGCATCGTCAGCCGCTACTTCGTCTACAAGCAGGCACTGCTGGCGGAGGCCGACCGGCTGGTGCGGGCCGGCGTGCTCACCAGCACCGACGACGTCTTCTACCTGACGTTCCAGGAGTTCCACGAGGTCGTCCGCTCGCAGAAGGTGGACCACGAGTTGCTCCGGCAGCGCCGGGACGCGTTCCGGTCGGACCAGGCACTCACCCCACCCCGGGTGTTGACCTCCGACGGCGAGGTCGTCACCGGGGCGTACCGGCGCGACGACGTGCCGGCCGGCGCCCTGGCCGGTGTGCCGGTGTCCGCCGGGACCGTCGAGGGGCGCGCCCGCGTCATCCTGGACATGGCGCAGGCCGACCTCGAAGCGGGTGACATCCTCGTCACCGCCCACACGGACCCGAGCTGGACGCCGCTGTTCGTCGGCATCGCGGGCCTGGTCACGGAGGTCGGCGGGTTGATGACGCACGGCGCGGTGATCGCGAGGGAGTATGGCCTGCCGGCCGTCGTCAGCGTGCTCGACGCCACCCGGCTGATCCGCGACGGGCAGCGGATCCGCGTACACGGCACTGACGGGTACGTCGAGATCCTGCCCTGACCGACGGCACCCACATCAGCAGGTACCCACCCGGATGGTCGTCGCCCAGCTGTGGAAGCTAGGCGGGGTGGTACTTCAGGAGGACCACCCCGGAGGAGAACGGTTCGGCGGACACCAACTCCAGTCGGGCCGGTGGTTGACCACCGTCGAAGAGCGCCTTGCCCCGGCGCAGGAACACGGGATGCACCAGGAGGTGAATCTCGTCGATGAGCCGGAGATCGGCGAGAGAACGGATCACCGTGAGGCTGCCGTAGACCACGATGTCCCCTCCGGGCCCACGTTTGAGCTCGGCGATCTCGTCGGCGTCGAGGCGGGCGAGCCGGCGGGTGTTCGTCCAGGTCGCGGTGTTCCCCGAGGCCGAGACGACGATCTTTTCCAGTGCGTCGAGGCGTTGGGCATACCCGCGTACGTCGTCTGGCTGGTCGGGGTTGCGGGCGGTCGACGGCCAGTGGCCGGCGAAGTCGGCGTGCGTGCTGCGACCCAGCATCAGGCTCCCGGCGTTGTCCACCAGGTCCCGCTCGTACTTCTGTAGGTGGTCGTCGATCAGGAGCCAGTCCATCTCGTCGTGCGGGCCGGCGACGAACCCGTCCAGCGTGGTCCACATCGACACGACAATCTTGCGCATCTCTCGTCCTCCGTCTGGGTGTGGTGATCTCCGGCTGGTTACGTGCCGCCGCTGAGCGCGGCCCGGACGGGATCCGGCGTTCGCGCCGGAAACCGCTCCTGGAAGTCGACGACTGCGACCCAGGTGGGGCGCAGTCCGATCCGGACCATCCGCAGGCCCGGCTGGTCGATCGCCGTCAGGTAGGCGGTGCCCATCTCGTCGCCCATCCCCGCGCGCTGGATGGTGGCGTACTCGGGCAGGACGCCCTCGACCTCCGCCAGGGTGACCTTTCCGCGCAGCATCAGCACCTCCGGCAGGCCGTCCGCGGTGTCGATGCAGACCGCCACGTCCGGCCGGGCTTGCAGGTCACGGATCTTGTACGTGCCGGCGAACGCGCCGACGACCATCTCGTCGCCGGTCCAGAGGAAGTTCACCGGGATCAACCTGGGTGTCCCGTCCCTGCTGGTCCAGGCGAGGCGGGCCACCAGGGAGGCGGCGAGCAGGCGCTGCGCCAACGGAGTGTCCAGGAGCTTCACGTCACCTTGCGGCAGGCTCATGGGAGCCACGCTAGGGGTCGAACTCCTAAAGAACAAGTGATACTCCTAAATGAGGATCAAGGTAGGGTGGATGCCATGAGCGGCATGCGTAGCTATGGAGATCCGTGCGGTGTCGCCCGTGGACTGGACATCATCGGCGAGCGGTGGGCGTTGCTGGTGGTCCGCGACCTCCTGCTCGGCCCCCGGCGGTTCAACGACCTGCTCGGCGGCCTACCCGGCGTGAGCCCCAACGTGCTGAGCCAGCGGCTGCGCCAGCTCACCGAGCACGGCGTGGTGCACCGGCGGGACCTGGGCCCGCCGACGCGGGTCCACCTGTACGAGTTGACCGAGTGGGGCCGCGCCCTGGAGCCGATCCTCCTGCAGTTCGGCCGCTGGGGAAGCCAGTCCCCCCAGTCACCCGACGGCGCCCTCGGCGTCGACTCCCTGCTGCTCAGCATCAAGGCGGCCTTCGACCCGGCGCGAGGCCGGGCACTCGCCGGCAGCTACGCCTTCCACATCGACGCCGACACGTACCTCGCCGACGTCGCCGACGACACGGTGCAGCTCCGTCGCGGCGCAGCATCCGACCCCGATGCGGCGCTCACCACCGACCTCGGAACCCTTCGTGCCGTCTGCGGCCAGGAGATCACCATGGCGGCGGCGGTGGAGTCGGGTGCGCTGCGACTAAGCGGCGACAAGCATGCCAGGCGGCGCCTCACCGAACTGCTCCTGACCCCGTTCATCCTCGTACCCCAGCCCGCGACGCCCTGACGACGGTGCGCCGCGACGTGAACCGTCTGCGCGAAACTCGCTGGTCATGAAGCGATCTGCGGTCTACCGTGACCGGCCGTGCCCTCACACGAACACATAATCGGACAGGCCCTGGATCGGATCGGGGCAGGCTACGTCTTTCCCGAGAAGGTTCCGGAGATAGACGCCGCGATCCGGCGTCGTCTCGCGTCGGGCGAGTACGACGGCCTGGACGGGCCGGCGCTCTGCGAAACGGTCACCGCTCACCTTCAGCAGGTGTGCCCGGACAAGCATCTGCGGCTGTTGTGGTCAGACCAGCCGCAGTCGCTGGATCCGGCGGACGAGGACGGCGGGCGGGCCGCGTTCCTCGCACTGCTCAGAACGGAGAACCAGGGCATCCGCCGCGTCGAGCACCTGGACGGCACCGTCGGGTTCATCGACGTGCGGCGCATCGCGTACGCCGACGAGGGCGCCGCCGCGATCGGCGCGGCCATGCAACTGGTCGCCCTCAGCTCCGCGCTCGTCCTGGACCTGCGCGCCTGTTCCGGCGGAACACCGGAGGGAGCCGCGATGTGGTGCAGCTACTTCTTCCGCGACGACCAGGTGCACCTCAACGACTTCTACGAGCGGTCCACCGGCGCGACCCGCCAGTTCTGGACGACCGCGCACCTTCCCGCGCCGCGCTACGCCGACCGCCCGGTGTATGTGCTGACCAGCGCGACGACGTTCTCCGGGGGCGAGGACGTGGCGTACACCCTTCAGGCGCACGGCCGGGCCGTCGTCGTCGGTGAAACGACGCGCGGCGGCGCGCATCCGACGGCCCGCCACCCGGTCACCGAACACATCCTCGTGACCGTGCCGACCGCCCGCACCATCAACAGCGTCACCGGCACCAACTGGGAAGGCGTCGGCGTGGTTCCCGACATGCCTGTCCCAGCAGACCAGGCACTCGACACGGCGCTCAAGGCCATCTCAGGCGCATAGGCGCGGCTACCGTTCGGGTGGTACGCATCGAGCATGATCGTTAGTCTTGACGGGCTCTCCACTTTGGACGGCGACGCGATCTGCGGGTCGCCGGCCTTGCCCGTGCTGCCCACCGCCGCTCCGCGACGGGCAGCGGATCCGCGTCCACGGCACCGACGGGTATGTCAAGATCCTGCCCCGACCGACGGCACCCTCAGGAGGAAACGACATGGCGGTCCCGGTCCGGGGCAGCGCCACAGGCGCGTCGGTGTCCGCGGATCGCATCCAACATCTAGCCAACAATCTGTTGGAAGACTGCGGCCAGCCTCGTCGCTCGGGGCCGTCCCTCTCGGGCCGGCAGGACGCAGCCGACGCGCCCGGGCGTCGCGAACAGAAGGGACCACATCTTGTCTCTGCCGAAGAAGGCGATCACGGTGGGCGCGGCTCTGAGCACGGCCGCGACCCTCGCCGTGGCCACCCCGGCCAGCGCCGCCTCCAACTACATCCTCAACGCCAGCAACCTTGGCCTGGGGGTCATCCACGTCCAGGACGGCAACTACACGCACGGCAACTACGACACGATCCTGCCGGCCAACCGCTCGACGACCGACTTCTGGGCGAACGCCGCCGGCTACTACATCGGCTCCGGCTACTGCGGATGGGTCTGGACACTCAGCGGCGGCGATTGGCTGCTGACCGATGACAACGTACGTCCCGGCAAGCACTTCATCCCGACCACCCGCACCATTCGGGTGGACGTGAGAAGGTGCTGACCGGCCACCGACAGTAGGGCTCTCAGCCCGGAACAGCGGCGGGGTCCGCTACACGACCTGGCCCGACGGGCGGGCGACGCCGGCCTGCACGAAGATCGACTCGGGTGTGCTGAAGTCGGGGCGTCCGTAGAGCCGGGACACCCCGACCACCTGACCGCCGCCACACCTTCGGCCGCCCAGCCGTCGAAGATCGAATTGGCCGCCAGCCCTTGCCCGCGCCCGGGCCACGTACCGGCCCTTCACACGGTCACGCCGTGGCGGCTGGCCGGCCCACCGGGAACCGCACGCCGGTGAGGTCTTCCGAGACGGCCCAGAGGCGTTGCTGCACGCTCACGTCGTAGGACTCAGGGCTGGAGGCGACGAGCCTCGGGTAGCCGCGCACCTCGCCGAGGCCATCGGGGCCGTAGTACTGGCCACCGAGGGCGGACGGGTCGGTGGCGGCCCGCAGGGTGGGCAGCGCGCCCGCCGTCGCAGCCTGGGTGATCAGCGGGGCGAGCCAGGTGACCGGTCGACGCACGACCGCCGGGGTGTTGCGGACCAGTTCGGTGTTGGAGATGCCGGGGTGTGCGGCCACCGCCACGGTGGTGCCGTACGCGGCGAGACGGCGCTGCAACTCGTAGGTGAACATGAGGTTGGCGAGCTTCGACTGACCATAGGCGGCAACCCGGCTGTAGGAACGTTCCCACTGCAGGTCGTCGAAGTGGATGGCGGCGCGGATGCGGTGGCCGGTGCTGCTGACGGTGACCACCCGGGAGCCGGGCACGGGCAGCAGCAGGTCGAGCAGCAGGCCGGTGAGCGCGAAGTGGCCCAGGTGGTTGGTGCCGAACTGCATCTCGAAGCCGTCGTGGGTGGTCTGCTTCGGCGTGTACATCACGCCAGCGTTATTGATCAACAGGTCGATCCGGGGGTGGTCGACGCGCAGGTCGGCCGCAGCGGCACGTACCGAGTCCAGCGAGCTCAGATCCAGCTCCTGTACGGACACGTCACCGTTGATCCGCGCGGCGGCCAGCTTGCCCTTCGCTGTGTCGCGCACGGCCAGCACGACCGACGCCCCGCGTTCGGCGAGCCGCCGGGCGGTCTCGAAGCCCAGCCCGGTGTTGGCGCCGGTGACCACGGCCACCCGGCGGTCCTGGCGCGGAATCTGCTGCTCGGTCCACTTCATTTCAGGCTCCCAATGTACCGTCGGTAACTTATGCTCGAACGGTAATGTACCGCCGGTAACGTGTCAAGGGACCACCGGTACCTAAGCTAGGATCGGGGTCATGACCTTCCAGCGGGCACGCAGCGAGGAGCAGCGTGAGCTCCGGCGCCGGGCGATTCTGGAGACGACCTCGGCGATGCTCGACGAGATGCCGGTGGCCGAGGTGACCTTGAACGAACTGAGCCGGAGGGTCGGCCTGGCCAAGACTGCGGTATTGCGCTACTTCGAGTCCCGCGAGGCGGTGCTGCTCGACCTGATGGACGACCGGACGGCGGCGTGGCTGGCCGAGCTGGACCAGGAGTTGGCCCACGGTGTCGATCTCGGCCGACCCGCAATGGAACGGGCGGAGCAGACGGCCGAGGTGCTCAGCCGATCACTCGCCGCGCAGACGGTGCTCTGCGACCTCTTCGGCGCGCAGGGTGGGGTGCTCGAGCACAACGTCTCGGTCGAGGTGGTCCGACGGCACAAGCGAGCCGCACTGGGCAACCTCGCCGTGATGGCCGAACTCGTCCGGCGACACCTGCCCGAACTCGGCGTCAACGCCGAGCTGTTCTGCCTCAACACCTTGATCATGGGTGGAGCGTTGTCCGCCTACGCCTCGCCGCCGCCGAGCCTGCTCGCCGTCTACGAATCCGAGCCGGCGCTCGCGGTCCATCACATCGACCTGCGCACAGCCCTGCGACTCTCGATCACCACGTCGCTCGTGGGCATCCTGCCTCGCCCCTAGCGTCGGCGTCAGAGCCCTCGACTCAACCAGGGGCTGAACACCGTCACCCCTTTGTGGACCCCGCCACGGCCTCGTGGTCCCGGCCGGCTACGCGCCGGCCGGGACCCCCCGTCAGGAAGACGTCATTCCTCGGGTGGCCAACTCGCTGAGCGACGCGACGCCCTTGTCGCCGAGCGCCTTCCGAGCCACGGCGGGCTCGCCCAGCTCGAACACCTCGACCAGGAGGGTCGGTGATCCGGACCGGCGGCGGATCCCGTCGATCTCCTGCCGGTCAGGGTTGAACGGCAACGCCGGCCACTGGTCCGCGGTCGCCTGCCAGTCGGACGAGATGGCCGCGGCCAGGCCGTCGAGCAGGGTCGCGTAATCTTCCGAGCTGATCGCCCGACCCAACCCGTACCGCTCCCGCAGGGCGAGAATCTCGGCCGGGACCTCCTTTGCGGAGTAGGTGTCGTTGATGCCGAGCCACCAGTGCGCGTAGTAGGTGCCCTGGTAGCCCTGGGCCAGGTAGCGCGACCCGTCGTGGTGCACCTCGATGATGAAGTTGTGCACCTGCGGGAACTGGCAGTCGAGCAGCAGGACGGTAGCGGCGCTGGCGGGCTTGGCGAGCAGCGCCTTCTTGAGCTCGTCGCCGCCGCCAGCCCCGTAGGTGTCGTGCGACAGTTGGGCGGGCTTGCCGCCTGCGGCGCTCAACTGCTCACGGATCTGGAACGCCGCCATTCCACAGTTGGCCCACCTGCGGCTCTCGTCGCGCAACGCGATCTGCGGGTCGCCGGTCTTGCCCGTGCTGCCCACCGCCGCGTTGAGCTTCGCCAGGTCGACCCCGTCAGTGGCCTGGCCACGAGGCCGCTGACCGCTGTCGGTGGCACGGGCGGTGTCGCGCTGCGCGTAGCTGGTCGCGGCGGCGACGGCCTCGGCCCACGTGCCGAAGCTCTGATCGGGCTTCAGCGCACTCTCCGACCAGTTGACCAACGCACCGACCACCTCATCCCGCAGGCCCTTGGGCATGAGCGGTTCGATCCTGGTCAGGATGTCGACGCACGCCTTCTCGTCGGTCTCCAGGTTGGGGATCTGACCGTTCGGTGGGTAGGCGTCCTTCTCCTCCGCGATGATCAGCATCCGAACCTCCACTGTCCTCTGTGTACCGGCCGCCCCCACGGCGAGCCGGCCTCCAGATTGGACCCTGAGTGAACGAGCGAACACCCAACGTCGGACTTCCGTCCCGGGCGGCGGTGCGCAGCGCGAGGTCGGCGCTACAGCTGTCGGAGGTTTGACCGAGGAGAACGTCGGCCCCGGGCCCGCCGCCTCTAGCGGGCGGCCTTGCCGGAGAGGGATCGCGGATACCGGAAGGCGCCCAGCAGGGCGGTGACCACGCCAGCCACCAGCACGATCCGCACCCCGTGGAACACCACCGCGTCACCCGTGGAGCCCGGCGGGAAGACGTCCTTGACGAGCAGGCCGACGCCCAATCCCAATCCCAGGCAGACATGCATCGCGGCCCGCAGGCGCGCGAGGGGCTGCGGGCGACCGAAGATCCGGGGCGTGGCCACGCCCCCGCGGCTCCTGACGAACAGCACGGCGGCCATGGCCAGGTTGCCCGCAGCGCACACCACGGCCAAGACCACGTCCACGGGTTCCATGAGGCCAGACGCTAGCGCACGCCCGCCAGCGCCGACGCTGGCACATGGAAACACTGTGACGCGGCAACTCCTGCCTTAATCTGTGGATGTCGATTTCCGTCGCCAGCTCCCGTCAGAGGAGAGGAACCCGATGGTGAACCTCGGTAGACGAGCCCTTGCGCGACTCCTCTCCATCCTGCTGGCCGCCGCGCTCGCCATCGGCCTGCCCCTCGTCGGCGCCGGGCCGGCGTCGGCCGGGCAGACCGGCCTGCGAGCCGCCGACCCGAGCGTGATCCGCGTCGGCAGCACCTACATCGCCGTCCAGTCGGCCAACGGCGGGATCGCGGTGCGGCAGGCGGCCTCCCCCGACGCGCTGGCCGCAGCACCCGCGCGGCAGGTCTGGACGGACAGCCGCAACCTCGGTGAGGTCTGGGCCCCGGAGATCGTCACCGATGGCGGCCGTTACTACATCTACTTCTCGGCCGGGCGGGGCAACGCCCACCGGATGTACGTGATCCATTCGGCGTCGCCGGCCACCGGCTACACGGCCGAGCGGCAGCTCGCGCTGCCCGACGGCAAGTGGGCCATCGACGGCAGCCTGTTCACCTTCAACGGGCAGCGGTGGTTCGTCTGGTCGGGTTGGGCCGGGGACACCAACGTCGAGCAGAACATCTACCTCAGCCGGATGAGCGACCCGCTCACCCCGACCGGCGGCCGGTACGTCATCTCCCAGCCGCGCGAGAGCTGGGAGCGCGTCGTCGGCAACCCGTTCATCAACGAGTCCCCCGAGGCGATCAGGGACCCCAACGGGCAGCTCCACATCGTCTACTCCGCAAACGGCAGTTGGAGCGACCAGTACTGCCTCGCCGACCTGCGGCTGCGCGCCGGCGGCGACCCGACGTACGTGTGGGACTGGTACAAGTCGAACGGCTGCCTGTTCGGCTCGAACCGGGCCACCATGATGGCCGGCTGGGACCCGACCCTGCACGTCAACGGGCCGGGCCACCACAGCTTCGTGCTGCTCAACGGCGACATCGCGACGAGCCCACCCGCCGGGCCAAGGTTCCCACTGATGTACCACGGGGTGCCCAAGGGCACCGCGTACTCCTGGGCGAACCGCTACTGGTACACCGGCACCTTCTGCTGGTGGGGCAACACCACCTACCGCCGCGCCAACGTGCCCGGTCCGACCACCGACACCGGGTTCAGCATCAAGTTCTTCGAGTGATCCGGATGTGCGTCTGCCCCTCCGCCTGTCGATTGGCGCGCGTCGATGATGATCGTCTAGCCTTGGCGTCTATCCACTGTGGATGGACGACGGAAGGCTCTACATGAAGCGCAAGACGATGGCCGGCCTCATGGCGGTGCTCACGATGGTCGCCGCGATGCTGGTCGGCACCGGCAGCCCGGCAGCGGCCGCCTCCTCCGGCCCGTGGGTGATCCAGCCCTTCACGAACGACCACTGCCTGTCGCCCGAGGCCTTCTCGTCCGGGCTCAACGTCGTGGTCGACCAACACCTCTGCGAGAGCGGGCCGAACCGCAACTGGACCTTCACCACGACCAGCTCGGGCTACTACCGGATCTCGTTCAACAACGGCGGCCGGTGCATGGCCGTCCGCGGCGCGGTGACCACCGAACGGGCGAAGATCGCCACGCAGGTCTGCGGTGACGCCCGGCTCAACGACCAGTGGCTGCCGATCAAGCTCTTCACCTCCGGGAGCGCTGACTACTACCAGCTGAAGAACCGGGGCACCAACAAGTGCATGGCGGTGGAGGGCAACTCGAGGCTGAACGGCGCCGACATGATGCAGTTCACCTGCTACACGACGTCGGAGAACCAGGCCTTCACCTGGGGCCTCTGGTAAGCAACGCTCTTCGACCGCGGCGGGACCTCCGGGTTCCGCCGCGGTTTCGTGTTCCCGGCGAGCAGCGAGCAGCGAGCAGCGAGAGATCGACTCGGGTTTCATGAAGTCGGGGTGTCGATGGAGTCGGGACACCCCGACTTCCGTGAAGGCGAGTGGACCATGGGCGGCGCGCGAGTATCAGCCAGGCAGGGGCGGACACTCGAGGACCGCGATCGAGTTCCCCGCGAACAGCCCGAGGTGCGGGTGTGGGGCGAAGATCCCGACCGCCTCGTCGTGTGAGCTCGCCTCCACGATGGCGTAGGCGATCAGGGGGTCGGTGACGTCCTCGACACCCCGCGCCGTGACCAGCTTCCTCGCGTTCAGTGGAACACCGGGGTCGACGATGGCCTTCTCGTTGGCCCGCGCCCACGACGCACGACGGCCAGATGCCGTGACCTTAATAAAGTTAAGATCGACTTCTTGAAAGTTAAGAATCCCTCAGGTAGAACTTGAGGTATGACAGAACAGGCGATGGACTGGCAGGACCTGACCAGCCTGACGCGAGGGCAGCCGTTCGTCGTCGAGCGGGTGCGCCTGGCGAGCAACGGCGTCGCGATCGAGGGCGAGTTCGAGCCACCGCAACTGGCTCAACTCAACGTCGACGACCAGGTCTTCGTCACCGCGTTCGTGCGCTGCCACGGCTCGATCAAGGAGATGGAACGCATCTTCGGGGTGAGCTACCCGACGATCAAGTCACGGCTCAACCGGATCACCCAGATGCTCGACTTCGTCGAGACCAACCCGGCGCCGTCACGGGCCGACATCATCGACAGGCTGCGCCGCGGTGAGATCACCGCACAGCAGGCGTTGGCCGAGCTGGACGGCCGTTCGTGATGCCGCAGCTGGTGACCGTCAAGGTCAACCGTCCGGACCGCCGGCCCATCCGCGTCTGGGTTCCGGTGCTCCCCGTGGCGCTCGTACTCCTGCCGGTCGTGGTCCTGGTCGTGCTGGCCGCGATCGTGGCCTGCGTCGTGTTCCGCATCGGTGTGGTGCGGGCACTCGGCGCCGCTTGGCGTGTCATCTCGGCGCTGCCCGGCGCCCGTTTCGACATCGAGCAGGGCCGCCTGGCCGTGCTCGTGGCTATCCGATAGGAGAGGTTCGCATGACCGAACAACGCAAGGACATCCTCGACATGCTTGCCGCCGGCAAGATCACCGCGGAGGAGGCGGAGCAGCTCATCGCCGCCCTCGAACGGGACCAGGCACCGGCGGTGGCAGGTCACGACGCCCGGCCGAAGGGCAGGGTGAAGTACCTGCGGGTGGTGGTGGACGCCACCGACAACGGCGAGCCGTCGAGGGTCAACGTGCGGGTGCCACTGCAACTGCTGCGGGCCGGCGTACGGCTGGCGGCGCTGGTCCCGCCGCAGGCCCTGACCAAGGCCAACGCCTCGCTCAGCGAGTCGGGCGTGCCGATCGACCTGACGCAGCTCAAGCCCGAGCAGTTGGAGGCGCTCGTGGAGCACCTCGACGAGGTGACCGTGGAGGTGGACTCCCCCGATGCCACCGTGCGGGTCTTCTGCGAGTAGGCGCCGTCTGACGGGACGGCCCCTCGAGAGGGTGCTGGAACACCCTCCCGAGGCTGCGCCCGCCGCAGCAGAGCACAGGTGAACTGCCAACCTGAAGTCTAGCCACGCATCGGCACCAGCGGAGGGACCACTCGGACGGGTGGTCCCTCCGGTCGCATGTCGGCAATCCGTCGTTGTCGGGGCGTCGGGCAACTCCGTAGCGTCGCGGCTACGTATCGATGCCCAGCGGAAGGACCACTCGTGTCCGAACTCGTCGCTCCGCAGCTCGTCGTGAACAGCAGGATGATCTACTTCGGTTGGCTGCCGGCCGACCCCGACGCGGTGGCCGCCCTGGTGCCCGACGGCCTCACGCCGGCACCGAACCACCAGGTCTTCATGAACCAGTACGTCGTCGACGACGCCGGGCAGACCTCCGGCTTCGGCGCGTACTCCCTGACGTACATCGGACCGGATCTCTCCGGGGTCGACGCCCCCGACGGTGTCACGCCCGGTCGCTGGTGGACCCATTACTTCAACTCAAGCCCGGTCGTCCGGGACTACGCCACCGCCCGGGGCGTGCCGGCGACCCCGGGGACCACCACCATCGAGGTACGCGGGCATCGGCTGATCGCCACCACCGAGGCGGACGGCGTACCCGTGATCAGGACGACGGCCCGCGTCGGGCGCACCGGCGACGCCGTCAACCGGGGGCAACTGCGCTACCTCACCCAGCTCGACGGCAGGCTGCACAGCGGCAACTACCCGTTCGTGGCGGAGCCGGTCGACCCGTTCGCTGTCGAGTCGCTGGAGTTCCTCGAACCCGACCACCCCGTGTACGCACTGCGCCCGGCGGACCCGTTGACAGTCGTCTCGGGTTTCTACGCACCGCGCGCGTCGTTCGCCTACCCCGGCGGCGAGTCGGCGCTCGACTGACGGAACGCTTGTTGCCCGCCGCTGGCACCATCATGGTGGTGAACGTTCGTCGCCTGGCCGCCATCGACATGCACGGCAGCCGAGGAACCATCCGCCGACGGCGGATCATCCTGGCCGAGTTCCTCGTCGGCGTGGTGCTGATGGTGACGTGGGGCGGCTGGCTGTTGGCCTCAACGGACAGCTTCAACACCCGGGCGTTCGGCCTGTGGCTCGTCGGCGCGGGCCTCAACTACGCGCCGCTGTCGCTGTACGCGATCGCACTGACGCGGCCCGGCGCCCTCGACGCCGAGCTGGCCGGCGTCGACATCGACAGGGAGCTGCGCCGATACACGGTGCTTCAGCTCTGGGTCTTCGTGCCGCTCGCACTCGTCGTCCTCGCCATCCGTGACGCCCTCGCCGGGCGCAGGACGCGGCCGACAGCACGCTGACCGGCGTCCGAGCGGGCGGCACGCACGACAGGCGGTCACGACTCGCGCTTGACCTTGCTGCGACGGGTCCGCCGACGAGGGGTGTCGTCGCCGCCGGCCAGCCGGGTGAAGGTGAGCATGTTCGCCAGCGCCACGGCGATGATCGCGAGGCCGACCTGGATCGCGAGCACGATCCAGTCCCAGCGCAGCACCCACACCTTCACGCCGGCGTCGTCGTCGATGTGCAGCGCCCTGGCGACCACGGTGCCCAGCACCGCCGAGCCGACGCCGATGACGAATGTGGCGACGATGCCGATCCGCTGCCTCCCCGGCAGGATGAGTCGTCCGAGCAGGCCGACGAGTGCGCCGATGAGCACCGCGCCGAGATAACCGGTTACCAGCATTGCCGTCTCTCCCCTCCAGCAGTGCTGGGATACATGCCCGGATCTCACGTTCCCGGAAACCCCGCCTCGATCAGGGCCGCAGGAATGTCACCCTGATCCACTAGCCTGGCGGGGCTTTCACCCCTGGACAGAGGACGCCCATGGCCCGCCCCTACACACCCGGCCCGAAGCAGTTCGTCTTCGCTGCCGGCGACGGCAACGACCAACACGTCTCGGTGGGCGACCCGCAGGAGGCGTACGTGGCGTTCTCCGCGTTCTTCCGGGGCCGAGAGTCCGGCACGTACACCATCACCGACGAGCCGGCGGGGCAACGTCTGGTGCTCATGCCCCGCCTGGGGGTGATCTCCCGGGTCACCGAGACGGACGACCAGCGGTCGGAACACCTCCGGGTCGACAGGCCCAACCGCTACCTGCCGAGCGCGATGCTGTTCTTCGAGAACGGGTACGCCGGCCTCGACCACTTCGGCCAGTGGTTCGCCAACCTCGCCGACCTCGACGCGTCACCGGAGGCTCGGGGTGCCGCCCGTGCCGCCACCATCACGACGGAGGCGGCGGCGATCGACGAAGTGGGCAGGATCTGGGCGGATTCCGGCTACGTCGACCCGACCGACCAGTACTACATCTTCTTCGACTCGAAGGACGTCGACGACGACCGGGCCGACCGCGCCGAACTGCTCCAGCTGATCGAGTTTCTCGGCCTGGAACGGGTCGACACCCCGGCAGAGGCCGCCGGTGGCGAAGTCTGGGTGCGCTCTGACCCACGCCTCGACGCCGAATGCGAACAGTGGTCCTGACGCGATGAGAGACGTCGTCTTCACCCGTAGCAGCGGCTGGATCCCGACCGTCATCCACGAGGCCGGCGAGCTGAAGCTGATGCTCGCCGCCGGGGCCGACGCCAACCACGACCCTCGCGAGTTCACGTTCCCGATCTCCGAAGCCCACCTCGCGGTGATCCGGGAGGACCTGGCCCGACACCTGCTGCTGTGGAGTGCGGTCCTGCCCCTGTGCGAGGCCGCCGGGACCCGGGGCCGGCTCGACGAGACCGCCGCCGTCGCACTCCTGGACCCGGTCCTGCTCGCCCCGACCGCGCAGGTGGACGCGCTCTTTCGACGCATCCCGTGGCACCGGAGCAGACTCGTCGCCCACGGTGCCGACATCCGTCTCCTGGAGAGCGGTCAGGTCTGCGAGGCGATGCGCACGGCGACTGACACGGCGAACGAGAAGCGCGCCCAGGAGGACCACGCAAACCGCCGGCGCGCCGAGCGGGGCGTGATCCTCGGGCCACTCGACGCGCAGATCCTGAGGTACACGGGCCAGTACCTGCACGGCGCGACGATTCCCCGGCGGAACCCCGATGCCGTCGACGCCGCGCTGCTGCCCCAGGTGCTGCGGGTGATCGCCACCGCCGAGCAGGCGTGCGCAGGGATGCGGATCGGCCTCGACCCACGGCGAGGACACCGGGCCACGGACAAGCGCGACTGGAAGCGGATGGAGACGGCCGTCGACGTGGCCGTGCGGTGCGCGTACCCCGAACTCGCCGCTGACGCGGTGCGGACGGTGAGCTTCCTGATGTGCTCGGAGGCCGCGGACCGTGCCAAGAGCACGCCGCCGGAGGACGACGACCCTGTCACGGATGCGTCGAAGGCGGCCCTGACCTTCACCGACGACAAGGGCAGCGAGGAGACGTGGCGACGGGACGGCACGCGCAGCGCCTCCGCCGCGTTCTGGGAGTTCGTCGCCGACCGCTCGGCCGGGGACAACGAGGTGTTCACCATCGAGGACGAGGCGATGGGCGAGGGGATCCAGCTGCACTTCTACGCCGACTCCATCGCCCGGATCACGACGGTGCGACCGGGGGAAGCCGGGTCGGAGCCGGAGTACCGGGTCGAGTACAACCTGGTCGACGGGATGGGTGGGTACCGGCAACTGGTAAGCGCGTTCGTGCAGGGCGGCTGCGCGGCACTCGACAAGCATGGTCCCTGGATGTCGGATGTCGCCGAGTTCGAACGCGCGCGTCGTCGGTGAGCCGGGAGCCCTTCTATCGGTTTGCGTGCCGGCCGTACCGCGCGACCATGGTGCGGACGGCGTCGTCCACCACCGCGATCACCCGGTTCGGGGCAACGCCGCTATATCGACGCCAAGCTATCGTGGTCTGACTCCTGCAGCGACAGCGCGAAGGTGAGTCATGGACGTAGTGAGCACCACCGACGTCCCGGTTGAAGACGGGTTCGCCTTCTGGCGCGAGGTGAACTCGAAGCTCTGGGTGCCCTACGACTTGCGCTGTGAATCGCAGTGGGAGCCCGGATTTCGGGCTCAGGTCGGAATCAGCGAGTTCGGCCCTGTGCAGGCGACATTAATGACCACGATGCCGCACTCGGTCCACCGTACTCCCAAGCTCATTCGCCAGGCCGATCCCGAGGTGTTCAAGCTGGGTTGCCTTGTGCGCGGTGGCGGCATGATCACGCAAGACGGCCAGCGCACAGACTTCGGCGTGGGGGACCTGATCCTGTATGACACCTCCCGGCCCTACGTGGCGGAATTCACCCCGGATGCGCCAGTTAGCCAGCTGCTGCTCCTGCGCTTCCCGCGCTCGTTACTGCCGTTGCCCTCTCGGGAGTTGCGGCGCCTGAGCGCAGTTCGCATCCCTGGCACCCAAGGCATCGGCGCGTTATCTTCACAATTCCTGCTGCGCCTTGCCCGGCACATGGACGAACTCAGTCCGTTGGACGCCGCCCGGCTGTCCACCCTCACCATTGACGTGTTGACAGCGGCACTGGCCAACGCGCTAGATGTCCACAGCGCGGTGCCCTCCCACACCCAGCGGCGAGCGTTGATGGCTCAGATCCACGCCTTCGTCCGAGAGAATCTGGGCGATCCGCGCCTGACACCGGACGCGATCGCCGCAGCGCATCACATCTCGTTGCGATACCTGCACAAGCTGTTCCACGAGGAAGGGCACACGGTCGCCGGCTGGGTCCGCGAGCGTCGCCTGGAGCAGTGCCGACGCGACCTCGCCAACCCCCAACTAGGCGCGCGCCCGATCCACACGATCGCCGCCCAGTGGGGGTTCACCAGCCCGGCGCACTTCAGCCAGGCGTTCCGCAGCGCCTACGGCCTTTCGCCACGCCAGTTCCGCGAGCAGTGCGCGAGAGTACGCGCAGACTAAAGACTTGTGCGCTCACCAGTAACGACAGACCCGGCTGTGGCCTGCACTCTTATCTGAGGAAGCACATCGATTGCTTCATGCAGCCAGTCAGCATCATCTAGGCCGCAGCGGCGGCTGACAGGAGACCATTGTGAAAATGTGGTACAGAAGGGCGTTTCGGGTCTCGGCAGTGACCGCGATCCTCGGCGCACTCACCCTGTCCGGGACCGTGGCACAGGCAAGTCCGGGCGCCGGCTCCCGCCTGTCCCAACCCCAAACCACAGCGGTTTCGGAGCAGGCCAAGCCCGGCAGCGACTTCGCCCCGCAGGTTTGCGGCTACTACGAAGACGCGGTGACGGCCTGGTACAACCACTGCGGGAGCACCCATGTGATCATCTACGTCGACGCGACGTGGCCCCGCAACGACTGGAGCTGGTGCATCGGCCCGGGAACGTGGGACATCGGGGGCGCCAACGCCGTATCCAACGCCTGGTACTCGGGTCAAACTTGTTGAACCGCCAGCCGGGCGCTGCGCGATCCTCCACCTGCGTTCGGTGGTTGCGGATCAGGTCGGCGAGGCACGTGAGGGTGCGGTCGGACAGGGGAATCGCGGCAGGGTAGGACAACAGCGAGGCTTCCGGTTGGGGCATCGGATCTTGTTCGACTGCCGCCTTACCGGGAGCCTCGCCCTACGTCGATCCCTGCCCCCACCCCACCGCCGTGACCAGCCCCGTGCGCGCCCTTCCACGCCGAGGGTGCCAACGTCGTCATCGCCGCCCTCGACGCCGACGCCCGCGAGAAGTGCGCACAATAGAAGATGCGCCAGCCGTCATCCGTCAATATTTTGACCGCCATGATTCTCCCGACGGAACCGATCGGAAGTTTTCCCCGCCCGCCGGCACTACTGGCCGCCATTGCCGATCACGCCACCGGGCGGATCGGGCAGGATGCTCTGGACGCGCAGTACGACGACGCCGTGCGCGACACGATCGCCACCCTTGAGCGGCTCGGCTCACCCGTGGTCACCGACGGCGAGCAGCGCAAGCCGAGCTTCGCGACGTACCCGCTGTCGGGTCTGGACACCCTGGCGCCGGACGGCGCCGTCGTCCCCTTCGCCGACGGCCATACGCGGCAGTTTCCCCGCCTCACTGCGGGACCGTTCCGCTACGCGACGCAATCGCAGACGTATCTGACCGCTGCGCGACAGCACGCGACAGTGCCGATCAAACAGGCGGTCATCGCGCCGTCCCTGCTCAGCCTGCTGTATCCGGAGCAGGGTATCGAGGGGTACCCCCGAGAGGCGTTCCTCGACGACCTGGTCGACGAGGCGGAGGCCGACATTCGCGGCGCACTGGACTCCGGCGCTCAGACCGTGCAGCTGGACTTCACCGAGGGCCGGCTTTCGATCAAGCTTGATCCCTCGAAGGGTCTGTTGCAGACCTTCGTGGCCCTGAACAACCGTGTGCTCGAACGGTTCACCCCGGACGAGCGGGCGCGCATCGGTGTGCACACGTGCCCCGGCGGTGACCAGGATTCCACCCACAGCCTTGACGTGGACTACGTGGAGCTGCTGCCGAGCCTCTTCGCGATCGACGCAGGCGTCTTCTACGTGCAGCTCGCTGGTGAGTCCGAGCCGGAACGGGTGCTGGCCGCGATCGCTAAGCACGCCCGCCCGCACCAGCGGATCTTCATCGGCGTGACCGACCCCGTCGACCCGGTGGTGGAGACTGCCGACCAGGTGCGCGACCGCGTGCTACGGGCCGCCGAGCACATCTCGCCCGATCGGCTCGGCACCTGCGACGACTGCGGGTTCTCGCCGTTCGCCGACGACCTGTCCACGTCGCGGGACACGGCGTGGGCCAAGGTACGCGCCCGGATCGAAGGAACCGCCCTGGCCGCCGAGCAACTGGCCGGGTGAGGCAGGGCCGGCACCCGAACCGCACCGGGCGCCGCGTCACGGGCTCATCCGCCACCCCCCAAGGGCCTCAGAGCAGCCAGGGTCAGGCGGTCGGGTTCCTGGGCGCGAGCGCCTGATCAACCGGGCCGGCACCCTCGTGCCGATCAGCGGGTGATGCCGACGAGCGTGGCCAGTCGCGCCACGCCGGCCGGTGCCGGGTGGCCCCGGGCAACATCGGCGATCACGGTACGCGCCGACGCCCGGCACCGAACCTCAGCCGGCGCAACACTGTCCGCGTCCACCAGGGCGCGAGCCGCCCCGCGCACGTCGCCCAGGTGCAGGTACGCCCGCGCGACGTCGATCAGGTAGGCGCCCCGGTACTCGGCCGGCAACCGCCGCCACCCCTCCCGCCGCTGGATCGCCGAGTGCCTTCTCAGCGCCTCGGCCAGGTCACCCCGCTGTGCCGTCACCAACACCCGCGCCACCTCGACGGCGACCGGGCCGAAGCTGGTGCGGTGCGGATCGTCGTACCCCCTCAGGTGTGCGGCGATCCCCGCGGCCCGGTCGGTCAGCTCGTCGGCGCAGCGGTGCTCGCCACAGCCGGCGGCAGCAAGCGCGGCCTGCACCAGCAACGCCCCACCTACGGCCCGCTGCTCCCCCCGCCCCCACTGATCGCCCTGCCCTCGGTGATCAAGAGGTTTGGGGCAACTTTGATCTTCAATGGTGCCCCTAACCTCTTGATCACCGGGGCGGATCATCGGTGGGAGGGCGCGGTCGGCGGCGGGGAGCAGTGCGGTCAGGGCCAGGTGGTCGCGGTTTTGGGCGCGGAGGGCCTGGCCTACCGAGATGGTCGCCGCCGCTGTGAGGAGCCGGTCGTCGCCGGCTGCGGTCATCGCTCGGTCGGCGGCCAGCCAGCCCAGGTCGGCCTCGCCGAGCTTGACCAGCAACGACGAGGTGATCCGGTACGCCTGCACCAGCACCTCTGCTTCTTGCGCGGCCCGAGCGGCGTCGAGCAGACCCGGCACCACCCGCACCAACTGCCCGTAGTGCGCGTGCTGGTAGGACAACCAGGCATGCCCTACCTGCCGTCTCAGCTCGTCCGTCTGCGGTGCAGCCTGCGGGGTGTCGTAGCGGGCGAGCGCGGCCCGGATGTCGTCCACCCCGTCCGGCGTGCCCGCTGGGGTGCTCCGCGGCTGGCCCAGCAGCACCTCCGGGTCGACCCGCAGGACGTGGGCCAGTTCCTGGATCACCGAGTACCGGTCCAGGGTGCGGACGCCCCGCTCCACCTTGTCCACCCAACTCTTCGACCTGCGCAACCGGTCGGCCAACATCTGCTGCGTCATCGACCGCCGCACCCGCCACCGGGCCACCCGACGACCGATCGGGAGGTCATCGCTGGTCACGCCGCCACCGCCGGTCCGGGACCGCGCGGGCCGTGTCCTCAACGGGTACGCGCTCCGCCTCGGCCTGCGCCAGGAGGCGTTGCTTGGCAGCTTCCCGCTCGGCCGCCTCGACTTGCTCGCCTCGATTTGCTGACCCGTCGCCCTGCATAGCCACCTCCGTCAGCCCGGGACGCGACGCTCAGGCTTCGCCGAAACCCAGGACACCTGCGACTAGCGAAGCGGGCTGCCGATCAACGGACCAGATGGCAAGTAATGCGCTCGCTTGCGCTGCTCAGGACGTGGGTTGCGCAGGGTTGCGCACGGGTCCCCATAGGACTTCGGCAGACCATAGGCTCGTCACTGTTGGTAGTTGACTGATGCCTGGAGGCGGAACAATGGCGCGACCGGTGACGAACACGGCGTTCGAAGGGCTTCTGCTGGCCGCCGGTTACGCCAACTCTCACGCTGCCTTTGCCCGACAGCTCAATCACACCGGCCGCGACCAGGGCACCTGGCGGTACGACGCTGCCAGCGTCTACTGGTGGTTGCGCGGTCGCCGGCCTGGCGAGCACGTGCAGGCCGCGATGGCCGAGACACTGGCCCGCAAGCTCGGTCGCTCGGTAGGCGTGATCGAGCTGGGCTTTGGCACGGTCGAGAGCATCAACACATGCGTTTACCCTGCGACCGTCGCTGGGGCAATCGACACCGCCGAGCTGATCTGGACGAGCTTGGCCAAGCACCTCAACCAACGGGAGAGCGGGGTGTTCAACAGCGGCAAGGCGCTAGAGGCGGCGCTTGGGTGGCGGTATGACCTGCCCGACAAGACGGTCAGCCGGCGCGGCCGGCAACAGGTCACCTCCACCGACGTTCAATCGCTGTACGCGCTGGCCGACCACTTCACCGACCTCGATCGACGTCACGGCAGCGGCTCTCCACGTACGCGTGCTGTCATGGCCGACTTCCTGGTGCGTCAGGTCGCGCCGATGCTGCAAGGCACCTACACCGACGCCGTCGGACGTGACCTCATGCGCGCAGCGGCAACACTCGCCGGCCAACTCGCCTTCATGTCATACGATGCGGGTGAACACGCCATGGCGCAACATCACGCGACGCTCGGCCTGCGGCTCGCCAAGGCCGCTAACGATCGCCTCTACGGTGCTCACCTGCTGGCCAATCTCGCCACCCAAGCTGTGTTCTTAGGGCATTCCCGAGAGGCCGCCTGGCTTGCCGAAGCAGCCATCGACGGCGCCGGCCGCGCGCCCGCCGCAGTCCTAGCTCGGCTACATGCCACCGCGGCTACTGCGTACGGACAGTCAGGCGAGCGGCGTGTCTGCGAACTCGCGCTCACTAAGGCTGAGCGTGCTCTCGACCGGGCGGGCAGAGATTCCGGCCCACGCTGGGTCGGCTACTTCAGCCCTGCTCACCTAGCCGGAGCCACGCTGAGGTGCCTGAGCGACCTGCATCTGTACAGGCAGGCCCTTCGACACGCCCCCGATGCGCTCAACCTGCGCAGCCAGAACACCCGGACGCGCGCCCTACACACCGCCCTCGTTGCCATGACTTATGCCCGCGCTGGGGACATCGACGCCGCCTGCGACTGGGCCTCCAAGCTCGGGCAGCATGCTACGGGAATCCACTCGGCGCGTGTCCGACAGCGCGTCCGCGAACTCGCTAACACGTTCAGCCCGCAGCAGGCATCACCCCAGGTCAACGAGGTCCTGCATACTCTCGCGACCATGCCGGCAGCCATCTAGAGCAAGAGCGCGCACCTAAACACATCCGCTAGCGTCACCGAGGTGACCTGGACGGAGCCCGCAACTTGGTACGCCAACCTGGCTTCCTTCTACGCCGCCGCTGCGGCCTTCATTACCGACCCGGACGGCAACGTGCTGCTCGTCAAGCCCACTTACCGCGACCACTGGGCCTTCCCCGGCGGCTACGTGGACGAGGGCGAATACCCACACGATGCCTGCGCCCGAGAGATCCGAGAGGAGTTGGGGGTCGCCCTGGCGGTGGGCGACCTTCTCGTAGTCGACTGGGCACCGCCCGCCGGGCAGCGGCCTCGATCCATCATCAGCTTCACGTTCGACTGCGGGTCCATTGCCGACCTTGACGGCCTTAGTCTGCCGGAACAGGAGTTGGAGAACATCGGCTTCTTCTCGCGCCAAGAGGCCGAGCAGCGTCTTCCCGCTAACGTCGCCATACGACTTCCGGCGGCAATATATGCCCGTGACCGACGCGCTGCGGTTTACCTCGCCGGAGGTGCCGCCGCACGGGCGGACTCGCCAGTCGCCGGCCAACTCAAAGGCTGCGACTAGCTCCAACCTGCTTCGGTGATCGGAGTTGATTCTCTTCCGAGGTTTCCCTGTGGTCCGCCATTAGCGCCCCTGACGGCATCCTCTCGCTCCGCTCGGGCGCGGGTCTGGATTTGAATTTAGCGAGCAGCGACACTCACAGCGCCACAATCGCCGCCGTCTCAGCAGGCAGCTCGATCCGGTCCCGCATCACCGTGACGCCCTCGCCCGTAGCCAGGAGCACCCGGCGAGCCACCCCAGGCAGCGACACCCCCTGCCCCCGCCCGGCAAAGTTCGCCACCACAAGCGTGTCCCCTCGCCTCATCACCAGGAACTGGTCCCCGTGCTGCACAGACACCTCGTGCATCCGGGGATCCGACAGGTCCGGAGACGACCGACGCAAGGCAATCAACCGCTGGTAGAACGACAGCATCGAGGCATGCTCAGGCTTGTCCAACTCGGCCCAGTCCAACCGCGACCGGGTGAACGTCTCCGGGTCCTGCGGATCCGGCACGTCCCCCTCGGGCCACCCGTGCGAGGCGAACTCCCGCCGCCGCCCGGTGCGCACCGCGGAGGCCAACTCCGGCTCCGGGTGCGAGGTGAAGAACTGCCAGGGCGTGGAGGCAGCCCACTCCTCCCCCATGAACAGCATCGGAGTGAAGGGCGCGGTCAGCAGCAGCACAGCCCCCACCCGCAGCAGCGCAGGCGACAGAGAAGCCGAGATCCGATCCCCGGTAGCCCGGTTCCCGATCTGATCATGGTTCTGCAAGTAAGCAACGAGTCGATGACCAGGAACCCGGGAATCCAGAGGCCGCCCATGGTGCCGGTTGCGGAAGCTCGACCAGGTGCCGGCGTGGAAGAAACCGCCCGTCAACACGTCCGACAGCGTCTCCAGGGAGCCGAAGTCGCCGTAGTAGCCCTGCCGCTCCCCCGTCAGCAGCGTGTGCAGCGCGTGGTGGGCGTCGTCGTTCCACTGGGCGTGCAGCCCGAACCCACCGGCCTCCCGGGGCGTGATGAGCCGCGGGTCGTTGAGGTCGGATTCGGCGATCAGCGACAACGGCCGCCCCAGGTGCGTCGACAGCGACTCGACGGAAACCGCCAACTCTTCGAGCAGAGGAACGGCCCGCGAGTCGTGCAGGGCGTGTACGGCGTCAAGCCGCAGCCCGTCGACGTGGTAGTCGCGCAGCCACATGAGCACGCTGTCGATGATGTAGCGGCGCACCTCGTCGGAGTGCGGCCCGTCCAGGTTGATCGAGCGGCCCCAACTGTTGCTCTGCTCGGCCAGGTACGGCCCGAACTGCGGCGCGTAGGCCCCGGAGGGCCCGAAATGGTTGTAGACAACGTCGAGGATCACCCCCAGCCCCTTGGCGTGGGCGGCGTCGACGAACCGTTTCAGGCCGTCGGGGCCGCCGTAGGGCTCGTGCGGGGCGTACCAGCAGACGCCGTCGTACCCCCAGTTGTGTTCGCCGTTGAACGCGTTGACCGGGAGCAGCTCGATCAGGTCGACACCGAGGGTCACCAGGTGGTCGAGGCGGTCGATGGCCGCGTCGAAGGTGCCCTCCGGGGTGAAGGTGCCGATGTGCAGCTCGTAGAGGATGCTGCCGGGCAGCTGCCGGCCCGTCCAGGAGGAATCACTCCACTGGAACGCAAGATGGTCGTAGCGGCGGCTCGGCCCGTGCACTCCCGCAGGCTGCCACGGTGAGCGGGGGTCGGGCAGTGGGGTTTCGTCGTCGTTCAGCAGAAAGGAGTAGTCGAGGCCGGCGTCGGGCACGTCGACCTGCCACCAGCCGTCGGTGGCGGCGCGCATCTCGTGGTCGGTGTCGCCATCCAGACGCAGTCGCACCCGGGTGGCGTCCGGCGCCCAGACGGAGAATTCGGTCATGAAACGGCCTCCTCGGCAGCGGTGGGAGGAGCCAGCAGAGCGACGGGGTAGTCGGCCAGGAGATTGTCCAACGGCGTCTCCCCGCCACTGTAGACCCGGCCGGTGAACAGGTCCTTCATCTCGTGAACGGGAAGTGACAGGGCTGTGTCGCACCACCCACCGGCGCGGGCCAGGCCCAGCGGCAGGCGGGTCGCCACGGCGATCACGCCGCCCCGGTCGAACGCCACCACGTGGCGGCTCACCCGCCCGTGCGCGGGCACCGGCCGGTAGGTGGTGAACAGTTCCGGGTGCGCCCGCCGCAGCCGCAGGGTCCGCGACACGACGAGCAGCTTCGCCGCTCCGTCGGTGTCGACCGGGGGACGCCAGCCGCCGTCGATGCGCGCAAGCATCTCTCGGCGTACGTCGAAGTCGACCGGGCGGCGGTTGTCCGGGTCGACCAGGGAGTTGTCCCACAGCTCGGTGCCCTGGTAGGTGTCCGGCACCCCGGGCATGGTGAGTTGGATGAGCTTCTGCCCGAGCGAGTTGCACCAGCCGGCCGGGGCGATCGCGGCGGCGAGTTCGGTCAGCTCGTCGTGCAGGCTCGGGTCGTCGTACATGCGGTCGACCACGTCGTGCAGCGCCTGCTCGAAGGCCGGGTCCGGGTCCGCCCAACTGGTCGAGGCCGCGGCCTCCCGGGCTGCCTTCTCGACGTACGCGTGCAGCCGCTCCCGTTCGATCGGCCACGCGCCGACGGCGGTCTGCCAGAGCAGGTGGGCGAACGCCGGGTCGGGCAGCGGCGCGTACTCCATCCAGGTCTTGACCTGCTCGGCCCAGCGGCCCGGCAGCTCGCTGAGCACGGCGAGGCGGGCGCGCACGTCCTCGCCGCGTTTGGTGTCGTGGGTGGAGAGGGTGGTCATGCTCGCGGGCCAGCGGACCTGTTGGGCGGAGGCGTTGCGGTGGAACTCCGCCGGTGGCACCCCGAAGCGGGTGGGGCTGTCGCCGACCTCGTTGAGCGCCACGAACCGGGTCCAGCGGTAGAACGCGGTGTCCTCCACGCCCTTGGCCATCACCGCGCCGGTGAGCTGCGGGAACCGTAGGCCCAGCTCGTCGTTGGGGTCACGCAGCCGCCGGGTGACCGCGTCCAGGGCGCCGGCCAGGTCCGGGCGGCGGCGACCCGCCTCGGAGCGGGCGGCGGCGAGGTGCCGGGCGCCGTGCGGCGGGTAGCCGCGGTAGACGTCGAACGCGGCGGCCAGCTCGGCGAGCGCCGCGCGGGCCTGCTCGGTGGGCACCTCGGGGGCGAGGGCGGCCAGCCGGGTCAGCTCGGCGGCGAGCAGCTGGGTGGCGGCGGCCATCTTGGTGGAGTGGGTCAGGTTCTCCCAGGAGATCTGCTGGCCGTTGAGGTGGGTGTCCAGCACGGTGAAGTCGCCCTCGGCGTCGATGTCGATGAAGAGACCACCGACCATGGCCAGGGCGTCGTAGCCGGTGGTGCCGTCCACCGGCCAGTCCGGCAGCTCCTCGCCGTACTCCAGGATCTTCTCCACCACGAGCCAGGCGTCCGGTGCGGCCTCCCGCAGCCGGGCCAGGTAGCCGGCGGGGTCGCGCAGGCCGTCCGGGTGGTCGACGCGGATGCCGTCGACCTCACCGGCGGCGGCCCAGCGCAGGATCAGCTCGTGGGTGGCGGCGAAGACCGCCGGGTCCTCCACGCGCAGACCGGCCAGGCCCGCGATGGCGAAGAACCGGCGGTACGTCAGCTCGGCGTCACCGCGCCGCCAGGAGACCAGCTCGTAGTGCTGCCGGTCGTGCACCGCGCGGGCGTCGCCGTCGCCGGTGCCATCGGCGACCGGGAAGCGGTGCTCGTGGTAGCGCAGCTCGCCGTCGACGACCTTGAGGTCGTCCAGGGCGGTCGGGTCGTCGGCGAGCACCGGCAGCAGCAGCCGGCCCCGGTCCCAGTCGATGTCGAACCAGTCGGCGTACGACGAGTCGCGCCCCCGGCGCAGCACGTCCCACCAGGCGGGGTTGGCGGCCGGGACGGCGACCCCGGCGTGGTTGGGCACGATGTCGACGACCAGGCCGAGGTGCGCGTCGCGCAGGGCGTGCAGCAGCCGCTGCCGGGCGGCCTCCCCGCCCAGCTCCGGGTTGACGGCCCGGTGGTCGACCACGTCGTAGCCGTGCTGGGAGCCGGGGGTGGCGGTCAGCAGCGGGGCGGTGTAGAGGTGGCTGACGCCCAGGTCGGCGAGGTAGTCGACGATCGCGGCGGTGGCGTCGAGGTCGAAGCCGGGGCGGACCTGGATGCGGTAGGTGGTCTTCGGAGGGGTGGCCGGCATGTCAGATCGTCCTCTCCAACACGACCAGGGAACGGTCCGGCACCCGGATGGTGCCGCCCGCGCTGATCACCGTCGCGTCGTCCGGCTCGGGGTCGGCCGTGCTGATCACCCGTTCCCACTTCTGGCCGTACTCGCTGCCGGGCAGGGTGAAGTCCAGCGGCGCGTCGTGGGCGTTGAAGCAGAGCAGGAACGAGGCGTCGTGGTGCTTCTGGCCGTACTGGCCGCGCTCGCGGATGCCCTCGCCGTTGACGAACAGCGCCACCGAGCGGCCGAAGTCGTTGCCCCAGTCCTCGCCGGTCATCTCGCGCCCGTCCGGGGTGTGCCAGGCCAGGTCGGGCAGCGGCTCGTCGATGCCGCGCCCGTTCACCGGCAGGCCGGTGAAGAAGCGGCGACGGCGGAACACCTGGTGCCGCTTGCGGAAGTCGGTGAGCGTCTGGACGAACTCCAACAGTTGCTCGTCGACATTGTCCCAGTCGACCCAGGACAACTCGCTGTCCTGGCAGTAGACGTTGTTGTTGCCGCGCTGGGTGCGGCCCAGCTCGTCGCCGTGGCCGATCATCGGCACGCCCTGCGACAGCATCAGGGTGGCCAGGAAGTTGCGCCGCTGCTTGGCCCGCAGGGCGAGCACCGCCTCGTCGTCGGTGTCGCCCTCGACGCCGCAGTTCCAGGAGCGGTTGTGGCTCTCGCCGTCCCGGTTGTCCTCCCCGTTGGCCTCGTTGTGCTTGTCGTTGTACGACACCAGGTCGTTGAGGGTGAACCCGTCGTGGACGGTCACGAAGTTGATGCTGTGGAACGGGCGGCGGCCGTCGTCCTGGTAGAGGTCGGCCGAGCCGGAGATGCGCGACGCGAACTCGGCGAGGGTGGCCGGCTCACCGCGCCAGAAGTCCCGTACCGTGTCGCGGTACTTGCCGTTCCACTCCGTCCACAGCGGCGGGAAGTTGCCCACCTGGTAGCCGCCGGGGCCGACGTCCCACGGTTCGGCGATCAGCTTCACCCGGCTCACCACCGGGTCCTGCTGCACCACCTCGAAGAACGTCGACAGCCGGTCCACCTCGTAGAACTCCCGCGCCAGGGTGGCCGCCAGGTCGAACCGGAACCCGTCGACGTGCATCTCGGTCACCCAGTACCGCAACGAATCCATGATCAGTTGCAGGGAGTGCGGGCTGCGCACGTTGAGGCTGTTGCCGGTGCCGGTGTAGTCGACGAAGTAGCGGCGGTCGGACTCGCTGAGCCGGTAGTAGCTCGGCGCGTCCACACCCTTGAAGCTCAACGTCGGCCCGAGGTGGTTGCCCTCGGCGGTGTGGTTGTAGACCACGTCGAGGATGACCTCGATGCCGGCCGCGTGCAGCGCCTTGACCATGCCCCGGAACTCCTGCACCTGCTGGCCGAGCCGACCCAGCGCGGAGTAGCCGTGGTGCGGGGCGAAGAACCCGATGGTGTTGTAACCCCAGTAGTTGCGCAGCCCCAGGTCGTCGAGGCGGTTGTCGTGGATGAACTGGTGCACCGGCATCAGCTCGATCGCGGTCACCCCGAGCCGGGTCAGATAGTCGATCATCGGCGGGGAGGCGATGCCCGCGTACGTGCCGCGCAGCTCCTCCGGGATGTCCGGGTGCCGCATGGTCAGCCCGCGCACGTGCGCCTCGTAGATCACCGAGTGGTGGTACGGCGTGCGTGGCGGCTTGTCGTTGCCCCAGTCGAAGTACGGGTTGACCACCACCGACTTCGGCATGAACGGCGCCGAGTCGGTCTCGTTCATCCGGTCCGGCTCGTTCATGTCGTAGTCGTAGACCGCCGGGTCCCACGTCACGTCACCGTCGATGGCCTTCGCGTACGGGTCGATCAGCAGCTTGTGCGGGTTGCAGCGCAACCCGTTCGCCGGGTCGTACGGGCCGTACACCCGGTAGCCGTAGCGCTGCCCCGGCTCGATGCCCGGCAGGTACGCGTGCCACACGTACGCGTCGACCTCGCGCAGCTCGACGCGGCGCTCCGCGCCGGTGTCCCACTCGTCGAAGAGGCACAGCTCGATCCGCTCGGCGACCTCGGAGAAGATGGCGAAGTTGGTGCCCATCCCGTCGTAGGTGGCGCCCAGGGGGTACCGCTCGCCCGGCCAGACCTGCATGTCGCTCCCTTGCCCATGGTGAGGTGCGCGCCGGCCGACGCTGCCCGCGCGCAAGCGGGTAGTGCCCCCGGCCCGGCCGCGCCAATCCATCCTTTCAGGCGGTGACCGGAAACCACCCGTCTGATGTGCGGTAAACCCTCAGGTGTTGTCCGTCACGATGGCCGTTTTCGAGGTGCGTTCTGCGCCCCGATGCCCTTTCCTTGTTCGGGGACAACCGTTCGCGCGCGTCCGCCAGGCCCTCGGCCGCCCTTCCACCTCTCACTCCGCCGCCACTGACGCCGGCGCGTACCACCATGCATGGACGGAGATTGATGTGACGACCCTGCGGGTCGACGAGCAGCTCGCTGCCACCAAGGACCGGGCCCACCGGCCCACGCTCACTTCCCGGCCCCCCGCGCAGCCCGGCCCCGGTCTTGGCGCGCAGCCCGGCGCGGTCGTGCCGGCGCAGCCCGGCCCCGGCGTTCCCCCGCAGACCCGTCGCATCCTCATGCTGTCCTGGGAGTACCCGCCGGTGCTCGTCGGCGGCCTCGGACGCCACGTGCACGCCCTGTCGGTGGCCCTGGCCGCCGCCGGGCACGAGGTCACCGTCGTCACCCGGCACAGCGAGGGCGCACCCCTGGAGGAGTACGCCGACGGCGTGCGCATCCTGCGCGCCCCCGAGGACCCGGTGACCTTCCCCCTCGCCACCGACTCGCTGCTGGCCTGGACGATGGCGTTCAACCACACCCTCACCCGCACCGCCCTGCGCGCCACCCAGGCCGGTTCGTACGACGTCATCCACGCCCACGACTGGCTCGTCGCGCACACCGCGATGACGTTGCGCGACCACCTGGACATCCCGCTGGTCAGCACCATCCACGCCACCGAGGCCGGTCGGCACCAGGGCTGGCTGCCCGAAGAGATGAACCGCACCATCCACGGCGTCGAGCAGTGGCTCAGCAGTGAGTCCAACCGGGTGATCGTCTGCTCCGGCTACATGCGCGACGAGGTGAACGCGCTCTTCGGCGTACCGACCGGACGCGTCGACGTGGTCGCCAACGGCGTGGAGCCGCACCGCTGGCGCGTCCCCGCGCGCGCCGTGGCCGCCGCCCGCGCCCGCTTCGCCGGAGACGGCCCGCTCGTCACCTTCGCCGGCCGCCTGGTCTACGAGAAGGGCGTCCAGCACCTGATCGCCGCACTGCCCCGGCTGCGCGAGCGCCACCCCGGGCTGCGGGCCGTGATCGCCGGCGACGGCCCGTACCGCGCCGAACTGGAAGCCGAGGTGCACCGCCGCGGCCTCGGCGGCGTGGTCACCATGCCCGGCTTCCTCGGCGGCACCGACCTGCCGGCGCTGATGGCCGCGTCCGACTGCTTCGCCGTGCCGAGCATCTACGAGCCGTTCGGCATGGTCGCTCTGGAAGGCGCGGCGGCCGGCGCTCCCCTCGCCGTCGCCGCCACCGGCGGCCTCGCCGAGATCGTCGAGCCGGGCGTCACCGGAATGACCTTCCGCCCCCACGACCCGGACAGCCTGGCCGACGCCGTGGACGCGGTGCTGTCGAGCCCTGACCGCGCCCGCGTCATGGCCCGCAACGCCCGCCGGATGGTCCACGACCAGTACGGCTGGGCCGCCATCGCCCAGCGCACCGCCGCCAGCTACGCCTCGGCCATCCACCACGACGCCGCGTTCACCGCCGAGCGCGCCGAACAGCGGATGTCCCAGGGTCGGGCGCTCCCAGCACTCCCCGAGGGCAACCTGCTCGCGGCCGCCGGCCTGCGCTGACGCGCCCTCGGCGGGCCGGTCGGCCTTCGGCGGCCGGTCGGCCTTCGGCGGCCGGTCGGCCTTCGGCG
>NZ_JBSGIV010000060.1:0-40700 GCF_053605225.1 Micromonospora sp. NPDC003944 | reverse complement strand
CAGCCGTACACGCCTATGCCTCCAGGGGTCGGTTGCGGGCCGGGCTGACGCTACGGCGCGCCTAACCCCGGCGGGGGTCCTGGCGGCGGCACAGGTGGGGGCGGCGGCGGGCTGCTGCCCGGCCTGCCACCCAACCGGGACTGACCCGCACCAGCGCACGACGCCGCCGCCGGCCGGACGACCTGTCCCGGCCGGCGGCGGCGTTTTCGTACCCGGAACTCCGCGCCGGGACGGGACGGGCACCCCTGTCGTACGGCAGGATGCCTCTTCATGAGCACCCAGTCGACGCCCGGCATCGACGACGCCGGAACCACTGATCACCCGTCCCGCTCCGACGGGTTCGTCCGCGGCATCTCCGGTGTCATCGGTGGTCCGCTCGGCGACCACGCGACCGCGCTGGACCGGCCGGCCGGGCGGGAGCGTCACTTCTGGACCGCCGCACGGATCGTGTTGGCGCTTGTGTGCCTCACGCTCGCGCTGCACTGGGTGCAGAAATCGCCCTGCCAGAACGGCGCCTGGCAGAACAACGTCCAGTACACCCGGTTCTGCTACACCGATGTCCTCGCCCTCTACTACGCCGAAGGGCTCAACGAGGGCAAGGTGCCCTACCGGGACCACCCGGTCGAGTACCCAGTCCTGACCGGCTACTTCATGGGTGCGCTGGGCCTGCCGGTGCACGCCATCGGTGACGGTGACCCGAGCATCAACCAGGGCCAGTGGTTCTACAACCTCAACGCGCTGGTGCTTGGCGCGCTCGCGGTGGCGACGGTGGGGGTGATCCTTGCGTTGCGCCGCCGACGACCCTGGGACGCGGCGATGTTCGCACTCGCCCCCGCGCTGGTGCTCACCGCCACCGTCAACTGGGACCTGCTCGCCATCGGGCTGGCCGCCTTCGGCCTGCTGGCCTGGGCCCGAGAACGACCGGCAATGGCCGGTGTGCTGCTCGGGTTGGCCGGCGCGGCGAAGCTCTGGCCGCTGTTCCTGCTCGGGCCGATCCTCATCCTGGCGCTGCGAGCCGACCGGGTTCGTGCCGCGCTCACCGCCATCGGCACGGCGATCGCGGCCGTGGTCCTGGTCAACCTGCCGGCGGCACGGGCGTACCCGGAGAACTGGGACCGATTCTTCGAGCTGAACACCACCCGACCGATCGACTGGGGCACGCTCTGGTACATCGGGCGCTACCTGGACGGCAAGGTCGGCAACGACCCCGCCAAGCTCGGCCCGTTCGAGTGGCTCAACGCCAACATCCCGACCCTCAACACCGTCTCGTACGCGCTGTTCGCACTCGCCTGCCTCGGCGTGGCCGTGCTGGCGCTGCGGGTGCCGCGCCGACCGCGGCTGGCGCAGCTCGGCTTCCTGGTGGTCGCGGCGTTCCTCATCTTCAGCAAGGTCTGGTCGCAGCAGTTCGTCCTCTGGCTGCTCCCGCTCGTGGTGCTGGCCCGGCCGAAGTGGGGCGCGTTCCTGGCCTGGCAGATCGCCGAGGTCTGCTACTTCGTCGCCTTCTACGGCGAACTGCTCGGCGCGGCAACCAGCCGTCCGGTCTTCCCGGAAGGGGTGTTCGTGCTGGCCTCGACGTTGCGGCTGGCCACTGTGGTGGTGCTCTGCGTGTTCGTCGTCAGGGAGATCCTGCACCCCGAGCAGGACGCGGTCCGGGCCACCTACCCGGACGACCCGGACGGCGGCGTCCTCGACGGCGCACCCGACGCCCCCTGGCTGGATCGCTGGCGCCGCCCCGTGAAGGAAGAACCCGCACCCGAACCAGCCATCACGACCTGACCACGTCACGGGTTGCGGGGAGCCCCGCCCGGCTTGGGCGGGCCCCCCGAAACCCGCCCTAGGAGTTCAGGCGATAGACGACGGCGTCCCCGACCTCCTGCCGGCTGATCCCGAGTGACTCGACAGGCGCGTCGATGGTGATCTCCCATGGCGTGCCGACCACCTGGCCGCGCAGCAGCACCACCGTGCGGACGCCGAGCGTGCGCAGATAGTCGACGCTCGTCTGGTCCGGGAACGACTGACTCACCCGGCGGACGTCGTCGAGCTGACGCGGCGTGAAGCCACTACCGCCGTTGACCACATCGGGGAACCCGCTCGTCGACCAGAGCATCACGTGCTGGTCCAGGCTCTGGTTGCTGGGCAGCACCAGCAGCGGCCCCTCCGCCGCACGCATCGCGGCCGGCTGGGTCGGCACCACCGGATGCGGGGTGGTGTTCAGACCTTCGACGGTGACAAGCAGCAGGGGCAGCAGAGTCGCCATCCGCAGCCACGGCCCCGGCCACGACGGAATCCGCTGCGCGGTCAACTCACGGACCCGGTCGGTGAGCGCGGTGACCGCGCCTGCCGCGAGCAGGCAGAGCAGCAACGTGGTCCAGAGCATCAACCGCCCAGGGGTACGCAGGCCGCTCCAGCCCGGCAGGTGCTCGAAGAGCGGCACGTAGGTGAAGGTGCCGTCGAAGAACCGGGTACCCATCGCGAAGGCCATCGTCACCAGCACCCCGGCGAGCAGCAGCAGTCGGTGCCGCAGCCGCCAGACCGAGAACAACAATCCGCCCGCGGCGAGCGCGTAGAGCACGAAGCCAGGCAGCAGGGTCATCTCCGGGTGCCAGGGCAGTGCTTCCCGGGCCCCCTCGTGCAGCCCACCCCAGATCCGCGACTCCGCGGGCGCCGTCACGAAGCCCGACGCCGGTGGTGAGAAGAGGCTGATGTCGCCGATCGTGCGCTCGGCGTACGGGTGCAGTTCGGTCACCTTGAAGAACGGGTACGCCATCAACAGACCGACACCGGCGAACAACACCCCGCCGAGCACGTCGGCGATGAACAACCGACGACCGAACGGAACTGCCTGTCCGGTACGCAGCCGCCGCGCGAGGAAGAGGACGGCAGCCACAAGCACCGCGCCGGCCAGGAAGTACGCGAATGGCAGGCCGATGCCGAAACCGAGGCTGAGTTGCCAGGCCGCCACCAACCAACCCGCGTAGACCCAACCGTCGTGCCGGAGCTCGGGACGGTAGCCGTGTCGCAGTGACCACCCGTGCCCGCGCGCCAACATCGCCAGCGCCAACGGAATCCCGCCGTTGGACAGCACGTGCAGGTGCCCGGCCTGGGCCAGCAGCCACGGTGCGTAGGTGTAGCTCACGCCGGCGACTGCCGCACCGATCCGGCCCGCACCGAGCTGTCGGGCCAGCGCGTACGCCCCGAGCGTGGCGAGCGCGTGCGCCAGCACGAACATGATGTTGTAGCGCAGCACCGCGTCCTCGGGGCCGCTGCCGAGCATCCCGGCCGGGGCGTACCCGAGCAGCGTGTCGGAGAACGCGAAGCTCCACAGCTCGGGGAAGAACGTGTTGGACTGCCACAGCCGCGCCGGGTCGGCCAGCAGGATGTGCCCGGACCAGGCCATCTGCCAGGCCTGCAGGCTCGGGTCCCAGTAGTCCTGCGGCAGGGTGTAGCGCGGAAAGCGGAGCGTCGGCCAGGTCATCAGCACGGCCAGGGCCAGTGCGCCGAGCGTGGCCAGGGTCCACTCGTGGATCAGGAATCGTCCGACGGCCCGGCCCGACCGCGTGACGATGGAGGGCCGTGGTTCCGGCGCGGAGGCGAACGCCTCCCAACGCTCCGGCCCGACCGGCTTCGTCTTGCCGTCGGCCTTGTCCGGACCGGCGGCGTCATCCGCCTTCGTACCCTTGGTCGCGTCGCCGTCCTTGGCTGCGTCGCTGTCCTTGGTCGCGTCGCTGTCCTTGGCCGGGTTGTTGTCCTTGGCGGTGGTGCTGTCCTTGGCTGGGTCGCCGTCCTTGGCCGGGTCGCCGTTCTTGGTCGCGTTGCTGTCCTTGGCGGGGTCGCTGTCCTTGGCGGTGGCGTCGGGCTTGGTTGTGCCGTCGGGCTTGGTCGTGGCGCCCTGCCGGGCCGCGTCCTTCCCGGCGGCGCCACCCTTCGCGAGGCCGGCCTCCGGGTCGTCGTTCGGGCCGGCTGCGGTCGTTCGACCGTTGCGTGGTGGGGAGTTACCCGTTGTGGTCTCCACGGGAGCCTTGTCAAGGGTGCGAGCCGGCTGGGTGGGTGTGCCGGCCGCCGCTGTCGTGGCGGGTCGGCTCTCGGCGTCCGCGTCGGTGGGAGTGGGCCGGGCGCTGCCGGTCCCGGGCTGTCCGCTCGTCATGCCGCCGGGCTCTCCGCTCCGAGCTGCTCGCGTAGGAAGTCGATGTCGGCGGCCTGACCTGTCACCCCACCCGGTGTCTCGACGACGACCGGCGCGCCGGCCGCCCGGATCACCGCCACCACCAACTCCGGGTCGATGGTCCCGCCGCCCAGGTTGTCGTGCCGGTCCTGGCCGGAGTTGAAGGCGCCCTTGGAGTTGTTGGCGTGCACCAGGTCGATCCGCCCGGTGATCGCCTTGACCCGGTCGACCAGGCCGAGCAGCTCCTCGCCCCCCGCGTACGCGTGGCAGGTGTCCAGGCAGAAGCCGACCTCGTGGTCACCGATGGCGTCCCAGAGTCGGGCGAGCGCGTCCAGTCGTCGGGCGCACGCGTTGTCGCCGCCGGCGGTGTTCTCGATCAGGACAGGCACGCCGAAACCGCCGGAGTCCGCCGCGTACGCGAACGTCTTACGCCAGTTGTCGAAGCCGACGGACAGGTCGTCGCCGGCGTTGACGTGCCCACCGTGGACGATGAGGCCCTTGGCGCCGATGGCGGCGGCCGCGTTGGCGTGCCCGAGCAGCAGCTTCCGGCTCGGGATCCGGATGCGGTTGTTGAGAGTGGCCACGTTGATGACGTACGGGGCGTGGACGTAGAGGTCGACCTCGGCAGCGCGGAGCCGATCGGCATCTTCGCGAGGCTTGGGCGCCTTCCAACCCTGTGGGTCGGAGAGGAAGAACTGCACGGTGTCGGCGGACCGGGCGGCCGCCTCCGCCAGCGGGTCGGTCGAATCGACGTGGGCTCCGATACGCATGCGAGCGAGCCTACGTCGCGACCCCGACCGGCGTGGTGACGGCCGGGGCGGTGTCGCGTCACCGGACGAACCGACGATCGTTGATGGGTGTGAACCGGCGACCAGTGCCCGGTGCGGCCAGCGGCGCGAGCGTCGCACACGGCGACCGGTGGTCGACGGCCGACAGCGAGGTCACCCCCGCCGCGCGGCCCGGCGCAGCGGGGGCGACCTGTCGCACAGCGAGGCACCGAGTAACGACGAATCTCGGAAAATTGTGCTTTTCCCCCCGACAAGGTACGAGTGCTGTTGTATCGTCAGATAACAACATGATAAAGCTCCGCGGGGCGTCTTCGGTCCAACCTCATCGGTGTGGTCGTTCCTCCCCAGGTCCCACCCAAGGAATGCGGACCGGACGCCCCGCGGCCTCGTAGACGGGGGTCCACCACGACCGATCGACGGTCGGACGGTGGGCCCCCGTCGGCACGTCCCGGGCGCCGACCCGACCGCTCCGGGCATGATCGTTCGGACCGGGTATCCTGGTCAGGTTGTCCGCGTCCGGCCGGGTTCCCTCGGCGGGTGCGGACGGCGACACAAGACCTCCTGCCACGGAAGGACCGTGGCCGCTTAGCCCACAGGAGGTGAGCACGTCTTGCGTCATTACGAGATCATGGTGATCCTCGACCCCAGCCTCGAGGAACGCACCGTCGCCCCGTCGCTCGACACGTACCTGAACGTGATTCGGACCGCGGGTGGCTCGGTTGAGAAGACCGACGTATGGGGCCGTAGGCGCCTCGCGTACGAGATCAACAAAAAGGCAGAGGGCATCTACGCCGTCGTCGACCTGCAGGCCACGCCTGCTGCGGTCGCCGAGCTGGACCGTCAGCTGCGACTCAACGAGTCCGTGCTGCGCACCAAGGTCCTCCGACCGGAAATGCGCTAAGCCTTCAAACCCCCGGTTCGTCCGGATCAGCCTCCGCGACTCTGTCGCACGGCTCTGAGAGCCTGTACGACGAGACGCTGAGTGCGCGAGGAGATGGTCATGGCAGGAGACACCACCATCACGGTCATCGGCAATCTGACCGATGACCCCGAGTTGCGGTTCACCCCCTCCGGGGCTGCGGTCGCCAAGTTCCGAGTCGCTTCGACGCCCCGTTTCATGGACAAGGCGTCGAACGAGTGGAAGGACGGCGAGCCGCTGTTCCTCGCGTGCACCGTCTGGCGGCAGGCCGCCGAGCACGTCGCCGAGTCGCTGCAGCGTGGCGCCCGGGTGATCGTGTCGGGCCGGCTGCGTCAGCGGTCGTACGAGACCCGCGAGGGTGAGAAGCGCACCGTCATCGAGCTTGAGGTCGACGAGATCGGCCCGTCGCTGCGCTACGCCACGGCGAAGGTGCAGAAGATGTCCCGCTCCGGCGGCGGTGGCGGCGGCTTCGGTGGCGGTGGTGGTGGCAACCAGGGTGGCGGCGGAGGCAACTTCGACGACCCCTGGGCTTCGGCCGCTCCCTCTCCCGCGCGTGCCGGTTCGGGCGCCAATTTTGACGAGGAGCCACCGTTCTAATGGCGCCGAGCGCCCGCGATCGCAAACCAGGAGCACGTGCAATGGCCAAGGCTGCGGCACTTCGCAAGCCGAAGAAGAAGGTGAACCCGCTCGACAAGGACGGGATCACCTATATCGATTACAAGGACACCGCGCTGCTGCGCAAGTTCATCTCCGACCGCGGCAAGATCCGCGCTCGACGGGTGACCGGCGTGACCTCGCAGCAGCAGCGGCAGATCGCCCGCGCGGTCAAGAACGCCCGTGAGATGGCGCTCCTGCCGTACACGGCCACCACCCGCTGAGAGGAGGCACCGATATGAAGATCATCCTGACTCAGGAAGTGTCCGGCCTCGGTGCCCCGGGCGACATCGTCGAGGTCAAGAACGGCTACGGCCGTAACTACCTGCTGCCGCAGGGCTTCGCGATCGCCTGGACCAAGGGCGCGGAAAAGCAGGTCACGGTCATCAAGCGGGCCCGTTCGGCCCGTGAGATCCGCGACCTCGACCACGCCAACGAGGTCAAGGCTCAGCTCGAGGGTCTCAAGGTCAACCTGAAGGTCCGCGCCGGCGACGGCGGACGGCTCTTCGGCTCGGTCACCCCGACCGAGATCGTCGACGCCGTCAAGGCGGCCAGCGGCCCGGTCCTCGACCGGCGTCGGCTGGAGGTGCCCGGTCACATCAAGTCGACCGGCACCTACCCGGTGAAGATCAAGCTGCACCCCGAGGTGACCGCGTCGTTCAACCTGAACGTCGTTCAGGGCTGACGTCCACAACACCACCACGAGGGCCCGCACCGAGCGATCGGTGCGGGCCCTCGTGCGTACGTCTCCCAAACCGCGGGCCCTGACCCGCCGGCGGGTCACCCGATGGGCTGGCCCGTCACCGCGCTGATCAGCACCGTGGACAGGCCGCCGCCCACGACCGCGGCGGCAACCGCGATGGTCGCCGAGCGCCACGTCGTACCCACCCGCCGTAGCAGTGCCGCCACCACCAGGCTGCTCGCCAGCGCGAGCCCGAAGCGCGGCGAACCGGCCAGGAGGGACTCCAACGCGCGGGACCGGGCCGAGTCGCACCCGCCTCCGCTGATGTCTGTCACACACCCAGCCGGCGCCTGGCTGTCCAACGTCAACAGCCAAACGAAGATCAGCATCGCCGGCACCAGGTAGCAGGCGGCCGTGTACAGCAGAGGCCGGACGGACCCACCCGGATCCGGGTCCAGCAGGTCGTCCTCCAGACGCCGGGCCCAGGCACCCGTGGCAGCCGACTCGACCCGCTGACGGACCGACGCCGTTCCCACCGACGGCCGGTCTGCCCGACGGCGGGGCGCAGCGGCACGCGGCACAGGCGCGCTGCGCGGCCGTGGAGCGGTGTATCCCACCACCGGAGACCGGGGCGCCGACGTCGGCGGATCCATCCAACGTGGGTCGTCACCGGCCAGCCGAGTGCCGGACCAGAATTCGTCCTCCCGGCTCGGCCACCCCTCGGCCGCCACCTGGCGATCGGAGCGCGGCGCAATCGTACGGTCCCACTGCTCGTCCTCGATCGCGGACCGCTCCCACTGGCCGGTGCGGTCCGATCGCTCCCAGCCGCCGACGCTCTCCACGGCCGACCACTGCCCGCTCAGATCCCCGGTGTCCGCCCCCGCCGCAGGCGGCCAGGCGTGCACGCCCGAGGCATCCCACGGGTCCACCGCCGGCGGGTACGACGGTTCGGGCTCCACCACCCGGTCCGAATCGCGGGCCCACGGGTCGGCGGGCGGGCGAGACCAGGACTCCTCCTCCGCCGCACGGCGGCTACGCCGGCTGCGGCGGGTCGGCTCCTGGTCCGGCACCTGCTTGTTCGGGGTGGCCTCCAACTCCCCGCCCGACCAGACCACCTGCGGACGGCCGACAGGCGCGCGGCGGGGACGCCGCTCCGAGACGGCGCCGGAGATTGGCTCGTCCTCCCCGGCATCGGCCCGTCGGCGGCCGGCGTAGCCCTGGTCCTGCGGCCGATCGAGCGTCCACTCCCGGGTGTGGTCCGAGTCTGGGGCCGCGCCGATCGCCGCCTGCTCCCACCGACGCGTCTCGCTGCCCCGCCGCCGACCACTCGACGACTCGGCGGAGCGCCGGCCCGTGCCGGACGTCGGCCGCTCGGGCTCGTCCTCGTGATCGTCGTCGTCCGGGGCCGCGTGGCGACCGCCACCGTCGGCGTGCCGGACCCCGGACTCCAGCGCCCACCGGGGCAGGTAGGCGTCGACAGGCTCGTCCTGGCCGCGGTCCAACGCACGCCGTCGGCTGGAGGTGCGGTAGCGCCCATCCTCGTCGTACGGATCAACCGGAACGGACGCCGCGTGCTCACTCCACGAGGCGGTTGGCTGGCGCTCGCGCGGGCTGCCATCGCCGCGTCCCCAGTCCCGGTAACTCACGGCCGGAGTGTGACCCTTCTGAACCGAAAGCGGAATCCGCTGTCCAGGTGTAGCCGTTCGCTGGAGATAGTACGGGACGATCGTGTCACAGGCCCGACCGAAATATTCTCCTCCACAGGCTGGGGAGCATGTTTCCGCAGGTCGACGACTTATGGCCGAGAATTCCCCAATGGTTGTCCACAGGCTGTGCACACGCTGCGCACATGCTGTCCACCGGGATCCACAGGTTGTCCCGAGGCTCGTCCACCGGCGTTGTTGAGTCTCTGACCTCGGGGTCCGTATGGTTGGCCCTCGACCGCCGGCGATGGCCCCCGATCGACCGGCCCGGTCGGACGGAAGTGTCGTACCCCAGCGGTAGAGCTGGGGCTGGATCCGGCGCAGTGGAGGGGGGACCCGTGTCGGTCACCGACGACATGCGGGCAGAGCCACGCTCCGGCGGGGGCCAGCCACCCGCGCCGCGGGATGGCCAGTTCGACAAGACCCCGCCCCAGGACGTCGCCGCCGAGCAGTGCGTCCTCGGCGGCATGCTGCTCTCCAAGGACGCCATCGCCGACGTCGTCGAGATCCTCAAGACCAACGACTTCTACCGGCCGGTGCACGCCACCATCTTCGACATCATCCTCGACATCTATGGCCGCGGTGAGCCGGCCGACTCGATCACGGTCGCAGCGGCGCTCGCCGACTCCGGTGATCTCGTGCGCATCGGTGGCGCGCCGTACCTGCACACCCTCATCGCCAGCGTGCCCACCGCCGCGAACGCGGCGTACTACGCCCGCATCGTCAGCGAGCGTGCGGTGCTGCGCCGACTGGTCGAGGCCGGCACCAAGATCGTGCAGTTGGGTTACGGCACCGCCAGCGGCGGCAGCCGCGACGTGGACGACGTCGTCGACCTCGCCCAGCAGGCCGTCTACGACGTCACCGAACGACGGGTCAGCGAGGACTTCGCGATCCTTGCCGACATGCTGCAGCCGACGCTCGACGAGATCGAGGCGGTGGGCGCGCAGGGCGGTGTGATGACCGGCGTGCCGACCGGCTTCAGCGACCTGGACCGACTGCTCAACGGCCTGCACGCCGGACAGTTGGTGATCGTGGCCGGAAGGCCGGGTCTCGGCAAATCGACCGCAAGTATGGACTTTGCCAGAAACGCCGCGATTCGGGCAAACCAGGCGGCGGCCATCTTCTCGCTGGAAATGAGCAAGGTCGAGATCGTCATGCGACTGCTCTCCGCCGAGGCGCGGGTGCCGCTGCACGTGCTGCGTAGCGGTCAGCTCTCCGACGACGACTGGACCAAGCTGGCCCGGTGTATGGGTGAGATCAGCGAGGCGCCGCTCTTCGTCGACGACACGCCGAGCATGAACCTGATGGAGATCCGGGCCAAGGCCCGCCGCCTCAAGCAGCGGCACGACCTCAAGATGATCGTGGTCGACTATCTCCAGCTGATGACCTCGCCGAAGCGCACCGAGAGCCGCCAGCAGGAGGTCGCCGACCTGTCCCGTGGTCTGAAGCTGTTGGCCAAGGAGGTCGAGTGCCCGGTCATCGCGGTCAGTCAGCTGAACCGTGGCCCCGAGCAGCGTACCGACAAGCGACCCCAGTTGTCCGATTTGCGCGAATCTGGCTCCATTGAGCAAGATGCCGACGTTGTCATTCTTCTGCACCGTGACGACTACTACGACAAGGAGTCGCCGCGGGCCGGCGAGGCGGATTTCATTGTTGCCAAGCACCGGAACGGACCTACCGACACGGTGACCGTCGCGGCCCAGCTGCACCTGTCCCGCTTCGTCGACATGGCCATCGGCTGACCGGCGCCGTGCCCTGTCGTCGGTCAGCCGAGCAGTGGGAACCAGCCCGCCGACTCACCCAACTCCAGCCGGTCCCGGTCGTTCAGCGGGACGCGCCCGGTGGCCTTCAGCAGGAAGTCGTGGTCGTCCCAGGCGGTGGGTCGAACGGTGTCGTCGCTGAGCAGGCCGTCCATGGTCGCCACCGCGACGCGTACCGCCAGAGGGCCGGGCGTCGGCGCGCCGGGCAGTTTCAGCGTCAGGTCCAGGTGGTGGACGACGGCCTCGGTGGTCAGGGTGGCGAGGAAATCCGGTACGCGCAGCACGTGCCCCTGTGTGGTCACGTACGCCTCGGGGTCGGCTGACGTGGCGGCGCGGACGGCTGCCGGGGCGGTGTCCCGCCAGAGGTCGACGATCCCGGTCGGACGGTCGAAGGCGGCAGCGGATCGGCGGACCCACCAGGCGTGCCCGGCGGCCCGGTTGTCGTCGCCGCCGGGGAAGTCGCGCCAGTAGCTCACGTCGTCGGCGTCGGCCGGGCCGTCGGCGGGGCTGGCCAGGGTGACGAGTGCCCGCTGGGCGTCGCCGAGCAGGTGCAGGAGCAGGTCGGCGACGAGCCAGCCCCGGCAGCGGGTGGCGTGTTGCAGGCCGGCGTCGTCCAGGCGGTCGACCACTGCGGTGATCCCGTCGTACGCCTGGGCCAGCGCCTCGTCCGGTCGAGTCGCGGTCATGCGATTCAGCCTCGCATGACCGCAGCGCACCCGCCAACGATCAATGGCCTGGGTGAGGTGCCCGGGCCGACGCGTCGATCGACCCGGGCTGGAGGTCGGCCTTGACTCAGCCGAACATCTCGTCGAGGAAGCCCTTGCGCTTCTTCTGCCGGTAGTGGCCGTGGTAGCCGTGGTGCTGCTGCTGGTGGCCGTAGGCCGGCTGCGGCGGGTAGCCGTGGGCGGGCGGGGGCGGCGGCGGGACGGTGCCGTAACCGGGCTGGTGCGGCGGGGGCGGCGGGGGCGGGTAACCGCCCGGCTGCTGCGCGGGCTGCCCGGGGGCGCCGCTCTGTTGGCGGCTCCAGTTTGCCTCCGCCTCGAACAGCTTCTCCAGCTCGCCACGGTCCAGGAAGATGCCTCGGCACTCCCCACACTGGTCGATGACGACGCCGCTGCGTTCGTACTGGCGCATTTCTCCGCGACACTTGGGACAGGTAAGGCTACTCATTGCCCGACGGTACCCGGTGGACCTATGCAGTTGCTGTGAGCGCCTCGGTGACTTCTTCGTCGGACACCTCGTGGAAGTCGTCGTAGTAGACGCTCACCGCGCCGAAGTCCGCTGGGCGTTGAGGACAGATGACCTGGTCCGCTTCGGCGGTCAGCAGCTCGTACGCCTCCTGTGCGCCGACCGGGACCGCGACGACGACCCGGTGTGCTCCGAGGTGGCGGACGACGTCGACCGCGGCACGGGCGGTCGCGCCGGTGGCGAGACCGTCGTCGATGATCACCGCAGTGCGTCCGGTCAGGCCCAGTTGCGCGCGTCCGCCGCGGTAGAGCCGTTCGCGGCGTTCAAGTTCGGCCTGCTCCCGGCGGCTGACCTCGGCGATGTCGTCGCTGCTGAGTCGGCTGGCCACCGCGTCGTTGAGCACCTGGACACCGCCGGGCCCGAGGGCGCCGAAGGCGACCTCCCGGGCCCACGGCATGCCGAGCTTGCGGACGACAAGCACGTCAAGTGGCGCGCCGAGCCGTTCGGCGACCACGCGGGCGACGGGCACGCCGCCACGCACGAGGCCGAGGACGACGACGTCGGGTTCGCCGATGAGTGCGGTGAGCCGTTCGGAGAGCACCCGGCCCGCGTCGGCTCGGTCGCGGTACGTCATGTCTTCAGGTCTACGCCCTGATGCGTCGTTCCGCCCGGGAGTTACGCCGAAGTGGTCCGACCGGACCGCTCGTCGAGAGCCGGGGCGGCCGGCGTGTCGGCCGGGCAGTGCAGCGCAGGTGCCCAGGTCAGCAGGGCCAGTGGGTACAGCAGGTAGCCGAAGCGGGTCGAGGGCATCAGGGCGATGGCGGCGAGCAGTCCGTACCCGCAGATGAGCGCGGTGGCGACGGCGGTGCGGGGCGGGCGGCGGGCGAGCCGGACGGCGATTGCCACTCCGGCCGCGACCAGCAGCCCTGCGGCGATCAGCCGGCCGGCGGGTAGTGCGGTGGCGATCAGGTGACCGGGGAAGGGAGACTGCGCGGGGCTGGTGACCAGCCCGTGGCCGAGGGGGAAGCGCAGTACGTTCTCGGTGAGGGCGTCGCGGTCCACAAGTAGCGCCGGCAGCAGCGCGGCGATGGGTAGGCCGATGGCGCCGGCGGCGACCCGGGTGCCGGCGCGTCGGGTGAGGCCCCAGACGATCAGCACCAGGGCGACCGGCCAGGCGAACAGCTTGAGTGCGCCGGCGAGTCCGACCGCGACACCGGCCCGGCCGGGCCGGTCGGTGGCGGCGAACGCGAGGGCAAGCAGGCAGAGCGCGAGTACGGGTAGGTCGTCGCCGCCGGTGGCGAGGGTGAGGGCGCAGATCGGCAGTACGGTGGCGGCCTGCACGCCGCGCAGCAGGGCGGCGTCCCGGCGGTGGGTGGCCGCGGTGGTGGCCCGGCCGGTGGTGGCGGGTGTGCCGCGCAGGGCGGCCACGGCCAGGGCGAGGGCCAGCACGGTGCCTACCGCGAACCAGACCCGGGAGTCGGTCCACCAGCTGTCGAGCAGTGCCCTGGGCAGGCCGAACACCGCCATGCCGGGCTGGTACGGGGTGTAGCCCAGCAGTTGCTCGCCGGGTGGCAGGGCGGCGATGGCGTCGGGTCCGAGGTACGGCGTGCCGTGCTCCAGGAGGCGGCTGCCGGCCTGCTCGACGACCAGCACCTCCTCCTGGGCCCGGTCGGTGCGTCCGCCGGCGCGGTCGATGCTCTGCCAGGCGAGGGGCAGCAGTGTGGTGCCCACCCAGGCGAGGCCGGTGATCGCCCAGCGGGCGGGCAGACCGGTCAGCCGGGAGGTCGGCGAGCGTCGACGTAGCAGGAGTTGGACGATCACGGTAAGCGTTGCGAGCAGGTAGCCGACGGCGGCGACTGCGCCCCAGGCGCGGTGCGGCAGCAGTGTCGACGTGACCGCGGTGATCGCGGCGAACGTGGCCGAGACGGCGTAGAGACCCAGGTCGAGGGCGAGTCCGCCGGCGGCGTTGTCGAGCGTCCGCACGTGCCAGCGACGGCGGTGCGCGCTCGGGTCGTCGACGATCACGCGCGACAGTCTCGCAGACCGGGCTGCCCGCCTGGTGGGCCGATGCCTGCTCAGGCGGGCAGGTGTGGGAGGCGGTCGGGCCTGGAGCGGCCGGCCGGGCGACGGTTCTGGCTCAGCCGGATCACCGCCCCGGCGTCGTGCAGGGGCGCGGCAAAGGTGCCCGGTCGGCCGCCTGAGCCGCGTTGCATCGCCTTGAGCAGGGTGCCGGACGGCATCGGCCGGGCGAACAGGTGCCCCTGGCCGGCCACGCAGCCCAACTCCCAGAGGGCCCGCCGCTGCGGCTCACTCTCCACGCCCTCGGCAACCACGTCCAGGTCGAGGCTGCGGCCGAGGTCGAGGGTGGAGCGGATGACGGCGGCGGCCTCCGCGGAACTCTCCATCGTCGTCACGAAGCTCCTGTCGATCTTCAGCTCGTGGACCGGGATCCGGGAGAGCAGTGAGAGGGAGGAGTAGCCGGTGCCGAAGTCGTCCAACGCCAACCGGACACCTTCGTCGCGGAGTCGGCTGAGCACCCGGTCGACCACGTCGAGTTGGCTGAGGGTGAGTGTCTCGGTCAGCTCCAGGACGAGCCGGTCCGGTGGTAGGTCGTGGGCGCGCAGACGGGCCAGCACCGAGCCGGGGAACCGCGCGTCGAGCAGGCTGCGTGGGGACACGTTGACCGCGACGGGTACGTCGAAACCGGCGTCGCGCCAACTGACCGCGGCGAGCAGCGCCTGGTCGAGGATCGCTTCGGCGAATGCCGGTAGCAGGCCCGAACGTTCCACCGCCTCCAGGAACCGCAGCGGGTCGATCATGCCGTGGGTGGGGTGGTGCCAGCGGGCGAGCGCCTCCGCGCTCGTCACCTCGCCGGTGCCCAGGTCGACTATCGGTTGGAAGTTGACGACGAACTCGTGGTCGGCGACCGCGCGGGGCAGGTCACCGCCGAGGGTGAGGCGGCCCAGGTCGGCGGTGTCCCGGGTCGGGGCGTACGTGGCGGTCCGCTGGCCGGCCCGCTTCGCCTGGTACATGGCCACGTCGGCGCGGCGCAGCAGCTCGGCCATGCCGCCGTTGGAGGGGGCGCCGGAGATGCCGCCGCTGGCCTCGACGCTGATGCGCATGCCGTCCAACTCGAAGGGCTCGTGCAGGGCGGTGAGCAGGGTCTCGGCCCGGTGCGCGGCCACCGCCGGGGCCGGCAGACCCCGCAGGAGTACGGCGAACTCGTCGCCGCCGAGGCGGGCCACCAGGTCTGTCGCCTGGGCGGCGGCCCGCAACCGGTCGGCCACCTGCACCAGCACCTGGTCACCGGCGGCGTGCCCGAGCGTGTCGTTGACCTCCTTGAAGTGGTTGAGGTCGATCAGCACCAGCGCGGTCACCCCGTCGGCGCGCCGGGTGCTCAACTGCTCGGTGCCCTGGTCGAGGAGGTGCCGGCGGTTGGCCAGGCCGGTCAGCGCGTCGTGGGAGGCGGCGTACGCGTGCTCGTCGGCGACCCGGGCCAGCTCTGCGTACGCCTGGGCGTTGCGGACGGCCGTGCAGAGCGCGGAGGAGAAGGTGCGCAGGGTGTACTGCTCCCGCTCGGAGAGCTGCACCGGGCCGCGGAAGCGCAGTCGAAGCACGCCGACGTCGACAGTCCGGTCGTGGCCTTCGAGCGGGGCGGGGACGATCGTGCCGTCCACGTCGGTGGGCGTGCCGGTCGGGCCGTCGAAGGTGATGCCGCCGGTGCCACCGCGGACGGTCCGGCCGCCGTCGCGCAGCTCGATCTCGACCTCGTCGGCGGAGAACAACTCGGCGGCCTGGGTGACGGCGGTGGTGAGGACGTTGTCCAGGTCGACCACGTTGAGCGCGTCGGTGGTGCGGGCCAGCCGCTGCCACGCCTGCTGCTCGGTGCGGCCTCTGATGCGGGCGGAGTAGGCGAGGTGCAGGCTCAGGACCAGGGGCGGGACGGCGAGCAGGAGCCGAGGGTCCGCCCAGAGGATGAAGAGGGTGCAGAGGGCGACGACGAAGCGTACGCCGAAGCCGGCCAGTCGGAGGTCGAGGTTGTTGAGGAACTGACGGGAGATCCGGGTGCCGGTCGCAAGTGCGATCACCGGGATCGCCAGCAGGTCGTCAAGCAGCGCTGCGACGAGGTAGATGGCTCCCAACAGGCCGATGAGCCCCATCGGCCCCGCAGGTGGCCATTGCCAGTGGACTGCAAGCGCGGTAGCGCTCGCTCCGCCGGCAACGAGGATGTTCTTGCTTACTCCGAAGGCGGTCTTGATCGTGGGGAGCTTCATGATCGCTGACGCGATGCCGACGCCCGCCCCGGTCGCCAGCAACACCCAGGCGGGTGGTGCCACCGCGAGACCGATCACGATCGCCGCCTCGATCCAGGTGATCGCGTGTGTGGTCGAGCGGATGCGGATGGGCGCCTTGATGATCGTCCCGAGGGCCGTCATGAAGGTCAGCGCGACGATCGTCGCCCCGTCGCCCACCGAGTTGGGCGGGTGGGCCAGTAGGTCGGCGACGGCGATGAGCGTCGGACCGATAGCCAGTACGACGATGAAGCCGACGAGCAACACAAGTCGCCGGTCTGCTCTCGTGGTGTCCTCGGATGTAACCCGACTCATGAAGCTCCTGTCGTTGCCGACAGTTACATGTTGACGACAGGAGCCTACCGCTGTGTGTCACTCGAATGTCAGTGCCAGTCGCTGCCGCGCATTGCACGCTCCCTCCACTCTCGTCTCCCGGGACTTGGTTCTGTGTCCCGGGCTCCATTTCGTGACGAGAGCCTAAGGCGAACTCGATGCGGTTAGCAGTAATAAATGTCGGTATGCGCAACATAAGCCAAGATAGAGGGTTTTGTAACGTTGTGTCCACGGCCCCTATGCGGAGCGCGGTCACGCACTGTTCGGTCTGCAGGTGGCATGTTGCCAGTCGTCGCCGGAGGTGTGCGCGGCATCCCTGCTCCTGCTGTCTTCGTCCCCCAGTCTGAACGTACAAACTCATCGAAGTTCGCTCAGCGTAGGTCCTGTCGGATGAATTTGCGGCACATGCCGGAATGTCGCCGCCTTCCGGGGCAGGCACTAACCTTTTTGACGCCGAATTCGTCCCCGCTAACCTTTCTCCGAGTGATCATCCGAACACCCACAGATTCTGGATCGGGGGGACCGTTGGAGATCAAGCTGTTGGGTGGGCTCGAGGTGCGGCTTGCCGATGTCAAGTTGCACACCGGGACACCGAAGCAACAGACGGTGCTCGCGATGCTCGCTGTGCACGCCGGGCGGATCGTCTCGGTCGATCAACTGATCGATGAGCTGTGGCCAGTCGCACCGCCACGGTCGGCAGTGCCGAACGTGCGCGGCTACGCCGCCAATCTCCGACGTATGTTCGAATCCACGGATTCCGGCGAGGTTCTCCTGAATCGGCAGCGGAATGGTTACCGACTGCAACTCGACCCGGGCCGAATCGATCTCAATCATTTCGAGAACCAGTACCGGGAGGCGCAGAGCCTTGCCGCGCAGGGTTCTCCGGGGGAAGCCGAACAGCGACTCGGGCTGGCGGTGGACCAGTGGAAGGGGGCGATGCTCGCAGGCGTTCCGCTCGGCCCGGTGCTCACCGCCCGCTGCATGGCGGCGGAGGAGGAACGCTGTCTCGCGGTCGAGTTACTTGCCGAGACGCGGACCCGACTCGGGCGCCCCGGACTGGCAATTCCGCTGCTCAGGCAGCTTGTGGCCCTCCATCCGCTGCGGGAGTCCGCCCACCAGATGCTGATGCGTGCCCTGCATCTGCACGGTGACGCGGCCGGCGCGGTCGCAGCCTTCGAGTCGGCCCGGGACGTTCTGCGCGGACAGCTCGGCATCGATCCCGGGGCCGAGATGCAGCAGCTCCGGCGGAGTATCGCCGGGCGGTCGGACGACAGCACCGCTCGCGTTCCGGCCGAGGTGGCACCACGCGCAGCGGCGCGGCGGGCCGGGGCAGACGACCAGGTACACGAGCCTGCGCCGGCCGTGGCCGCCTGGCTGCCTCGGACGGTAGGGCAGCTCATCGGCCGCACGGAACTCGTGGCGCGCGTGCTGTCCGAGGCCGAGCGAGGCGCGGGCAGCAGCTCGGCGGTTCACGTCATCGACGGCATGGCCGGGATCGGTAAGACGACATTGGCTGTGCACCTGGCTCGTCGGCTGACCGAGCGGTATCCGGACGCCCAACTGTTCATCGATCTGCGCGGCCACGGACCGGAGCCGGTGGACGCGGCCGAGGCGCTCGCCACACTGTTGCGGCAACTCGGGGTGCCCGGCACCCGGGTGCCCGCGCGTAGCGAGGATCGCGTCCACCTCTGGCGACAGGAGTTGGGCCGGCGCCGACTCGTGATCGTCCTCGACAACGTCCCCAGCAGCGCGCAGATCGCACCCCTGTTGCCCACCGGGCCGGGGGCTGTCGTGCTGGTCACCAGCAGGCGTCGGCTCGCGGTGCCCGGTGCTCAACTGCCGCTGTCTCTCACCCCGCTCCACCCGGAGGAGGCGACGGAACTCCTGGCGACTGTCGTCGGGCGGCAGCGGCTGGAGACGGACCCGGAGGCCGCCCGGTTCGTCGCCGAGCGCTGCGGCTATCTGCCACTCGCCCTTCGGCCGGTCGGCACCCGCCTCGCGCATCGTCCGCAGTGGCAGATCGGAGACCTGGCGCGACGACTCGGGAAGCCGGTGGCGTTGCTGTCGCAGCTGCGCGCAGAGGATCGGAGCGTGGTGGAAGCGTTCGCCGCCTCCTACGAGCCACTCAGCGCGGAGACCAGACGGCTGTTCCGGGTGGCCGGCCTGCACCCGGGTGACCATCTGGATGCCGCCATGATCGCTGCGGCCGGAAAGGTTTCGTTCGACGTGGCGTCGAGGCTTGTCGACGAACTCGTCGACAAGAACCTTCTCGAAGAAGTCGACGAGGGCCGGTATCGCCTCCATGACCTCATGCGCCGTTATGCCATCGGACTCGCTATGGAGACGGATTCTGCCGAGGATAGACGGGACGCGCTCGAAGAGTTGCTGGACTACACGCTGAATGCTGCGGTCTTGGCGTCAGAGCATCTTGAGGAACCCGGAGCTCTGCGGGCTGATGTGAGGCTTTCCCGGCCGCATCGAATGGATCTCGTCGACGAGCCGTCACAGTTTGACGCCCGTTGGCTGGAGAACCAGCGGCCCAACATCGAGGCGCTCGTTCGGAACGCGAGGCTGGAGGGAATCGGGACATACGCCTGGCAGTTGGCGCGGGTCACCTGGCGGTTCTGCTACATCCGTGGGTACTTCGACGACATCGTCAGAAACCATCAGGAGGGGCTTGCCGCCGCCAAGGCAGCAGGTGACCTGAGGGCCGCCGCCGAGATGCACAATTACATCGCCTCCGCCCAGGTGCGCCAGGCGGCATACGGGGAGGCCCTCTCCCCTCTCGACAATACGATTTCGATAAGGCGAAGCCTCGGCGACGACAATGGCGTCGCGAGAGCGCGGGTGAATATCGGGTCGGTGTTGTGGCTGACCGGAAGGCTGCACGAGGCGCTCGCCATCAACCAGGAGATGACGAGGAGTGGATATGAACTGAGGGGTCTGCTGATGCTGCCCAATACCGGCCTGACCCTCTCTGCCCTCGGCCGGTACGAAGAGGCTCTGAAAGTCCACCGTGTTCACCTTGTCCTGGCGAGGTCGGCTGGCGACTACTTCCAGATCTGCAACGCACTGAGCCACCTGGGGAGCGTCCGGACCCGGATGCGGGACAGCGCGCAGGAGCGGCGTCAGGCCGTCGTGCCGTCAGCACCCGGTGCGGCCGGTACCGTGACGCCGCTCCTTCCGAACACCGTCGTACCGCACCGATAGGCTCACGACCGTGACCGAACCCGCGCAGCTCAGCCACGTCGACCGCGCCGGCGCGGCCCGCATGGTCGACGTCTCCGCCAAGGCGGTGACGGGTCGGTTGGCCGTCGCTGCCGGCCGTCTGCGGACCACACCCGAGGTCATCGACCTGCTGCACCGAGACGGGCTGCCCAAGGGCGACGCGTTGGCGGTCGGGCGGCTGGCCGGGATCATGGGGGCCAAGCGCACCCCTGAGCTGATCCCGCTCTGCCACCCCATCGCCCTGCACGGCGTCACCGTCGACCTGCGGCTGACCGCCGACAGCGTGGAGATCACGGCCACTGCTCGCACGGCGGACCGGACGGGCGTGGAGATGGAGGCGTTGACCGCGGTCGCCGTCGCCGGTCTCGCCCTGGTCGACATGGTCAAGGCGGTCGACCCGGCGGCCTCGGTGGAGGCGGTCCGGGTGCTCCGCAAGGAGGGCGGCAAGACCGGCGAGTGGGTTCGTCCGGAGGATCGACAGTGATCCGGGCGCGGGTGATCGTCGCCTCCAACCGGGCCGCGGCCGGTGTCTACGCCGACACCAGCGGGCCGCTGCTCGTCGCCGGTCTGCGCGAGCTGGGCTGTCAGGTCGACGACCCGGTGGTGGTGCCCGACGGTGAGCCGGTGGGCGACGCCCTGCGAGCCGCCCGCGCCGACGCCGTCGACGTGGTGCTGACAAGCGGTGGCACCGGAGTGACCCCGTCGGACCGCACACCGGACGTGACCCGGGGCCTGCTGGATTACGAGATCCCCGGCATCGCCGAGGCGATCCGCGCGCACAGTCGCGACCGGGTGCCGACGTCGGTGTTGTCCCGGGGCCTGGCCGGGGTCGCCGGCCGGATGCTCGTGGTCAATCTGCCCGGCTCGACCGGCGGCGCCCGGGACGGCCTGGCGGTTCTCGGGCCGATCCTCGGGCACACCGTCGACCAGCTCCGCGGCGGGGACCACTGACCAATGCACGGCTGGGACCGCTCACCGGGTGTACGCCAGGCCCGGGCGGGTGTCGGTCCGTGCCGATAGGCTCGGTCGGTGAGCACGGAAACCGCACCCACCGCGGATCGGGTCGCCGCACCGCCGCCAGCGGGGTGGGAGGAGGCACGGTCGCGGGTCTACGCGGTCGGTCTCGCCGCCGCGCTGCCCGCCGCCGCCCGACCACTTGTCGACACCGACGGGTCGACCCTGGCCGAGCCGTTGACCACCCGCACCGACCTGCCCGCGTTCCCGACCTCCAGCGTGGATGGCTGGGCGGTGCGCGGCCGTGGTCCGTGGCGCGTCGTCGGCCGGGTCCTGGCCGGCAGCACCCCCGCGCCGCTCACCGAGGACGACACCACCGTCGAGATCGCGACCGGTGCGATGGTGCCCGAGGGCGCGACGGCCGTGCTGCGCGTGGAAGAGTCGACGACCGCCGACGGCCTGGTTCGCGGCGTCCCACGGGAAACGCCCGAGTGGCGGAAACCCGGCGAGGAGGCGTACGCCGATGAGGAGTTGGTGCCGGCCGGCACGCCTGTCGACCCGGCGGTGATCGGTCTGGCCGCCGCCTGCGGGCACGACACGCTGCGGGTTCGGCGGGCGCCGCGTGCCGCGCTGCTGGTCTTCGGCGACGAGCTGCTGACGGCCGGTCCGCCCGCGGCCGGTCGCGTCCGTGACGCGTTGGGCCCCGCGGTGCCGGCGTGGCTGCGACGGTACGGCTGCCAGGTCCGTCCATCGGACGTGGTCGGCCCGGTGGCCGACACGCTGCCCGCGCACGTGGCGGCCCTGCGCTCGGCGCTTGCCAACGCCGACCTCATCTGCACCACCGGCGGCACGATGAACGGCCCGGTCGACCACCTGCACCCGACCCTGGAGGCGCTCGGCGCCGACTACGTGGTCAACACGGTGGCGGTCCGCCCCGGCTTCCCGATGCTGCTGGCCCGGCTGACCGGCCCCGACGGGCGGCCCCGGTTCGTGGCTGGCCTGCCGGGCAACCCGCAGTCCGCGATCGTCGCGCTGGTGTCGCTGGTGGCCCCGCTGCTCGCGGGCCTTCAGGGCCGTCCGATGCCGGTGCTGCCGAAGGTCACGTTGGCCGAGGCGGTGCCGGGTCGCGGCGACCACACCCACCTGGCGTTGGTCCGACTGGACCGGGCCGCCGGCGTGGCGTCCCCGGTCCGCCACGTCGGCTCGGCGATGCTGCGGGGTCTGGCCGGCGCGGACGGGTTCGCGGTCATCCGACCCGGCACCAGCGGCGAGCCGGGCGACCGGGTGCCGCTGGTGCCCCTGCCGTTGTTTCCCGGCGAGCGTGCGTCGTGACGGCACCAACGATCACCTTCGGCGAGGTCACCGACCAGCCGCTCGACCTCGCCACGCACGAGGCGGCGGTCGCCGACCGCCGGGCCGGCGCCGTGGTGTCCTTCCAGGGCGTGGTCCGCGACCACGACCACGGTCGTCAGGTCGCCAGCCTGGAGTACGAGGGGCACCCGAGCGCCGCGCAGGTGCTGCGCGAGGTGGCCGCCGAGATCGCCGCGGAGCCCGACGTCTACGCGGTGGCGGTCTCGCACCGGGTCGGTCCGCTGGCGATCGGCGACGTGGCGCTTGTCGCCGCGGTCAGCACCGCACACCGGGCGGCGGCCTTCGCGGCCTGCGCCCGGCTTGTCGACGAGGTCAAGGCGCGACTGCCGATCTGGAAGCGGCAGGTCTTCACCGACGGCACCGACGAGTGGGTCAACTGCCCCTGACCGCTCAGCGGTGGCCGTTGACCACCACGGCCCTGGCGAGCCGGTCGCCGTAGAACGCCGGCTCCGCACCTGGCCGCCAGGGCAGCGCGGCCACCAGCAAGATCAGCGCGACCGCCAGCGAGTTCTCCATGAGTGCTCCGAAGAGACCATCCTGGTAGTGCGACATCTCCGGCAGTTGATGCTCGTAGGGCCAGATCGGAGAGATCAGGAAGAGCAGGTAGAGCCCGATCGCGGCGACGCCGTGGCGGAGCCCGGTGAGCGTCGGGTACCAGATCGGCGGGCGGAGCCCGTTGACGCCGGGTAGCCCACCGAAGGCCGGCCCCTGGCCGGTGCGCTGCGGCATCCCCCGGCTCGCCTCGCGGCGGCGCACGGCGGCGTCGGCCAACACGATGATCGCCGGGATCACCCAGACCAGATGGTGCGTCCAGGAGATCGGGCTGATCACGTTCGCGGTCAGACCGACGAGCGTGAAGGCGGTCAGCTCGTCACCGTCGGCGCGGGAACTGGCCGCCCGGGACAGGCCCAGCGCCAGGACCAGCACCGAGAAGGCGAGCCACAGCAGCCCAGGGGTCTCGATCGAGTCGTACAGCCGGGCCAACAGGCCGGCGAGCGACTGGTTGGGGGTCATGTCCGCCGCGCCGACCCGTTCGGTCTGCCACAGCACGCTGCCGAAGTAGGTCCGCGACTCGTCACCGACGATCGCGAAGGTGCCCACCGTCACGCCGATCGTGGTGCCGATGGCGGTGGCCGCCACCCGCCACTGACGGGTGATCAGCAGGTACGCGATGAACAGCGCCGGGGTGAGCTTGACCGCGGTGGCGAGGCCGATGCCGGCCCCGGCCCAGGCCCCGCCGTAGATGAAGCGCAGCAGCGGGCCGTCGGTGGCGGCGTAGTGGGTGCCCCGGCGGGAGCGCCAGCGAAGGCCGATGAGGTCCGCCATGATCAGGGCGAACAGCAGGATGTTGACCTGGCCGTAGCCGAGCGTCTCCCGACCCGGCTCGATGGCGACCGCGAGCGGCACCGCCACGGCCACCGTGAACCACAGTGGCCACCCCAGCCGGTCCACGATGGGTCGGAGCAGCCCGGCCAGCACCAGCGCCAACGCGGCGATGCTGGCGGCCGCGTTGACCAGGCCGGCGGCGCCGATCGGCAGCTGCGCCATCGGCAGCATGACCAACCCGGCGAAGGGCGGGTAGGTGAACCCGAGTGTGGTTTCGGGCGCGATGAACTCGTAGAGCTCGTGACCGCTCGCCCACCACACCACGGCGCCGTGGTAGATCTTCATGTCGAAGAAGTTGTACGGCCGCCCGAAAGTGCCGATGGCGAGCCATGCGGCATAGGCGACGGCGGCCACGATGGCCCCCCGTACGACGTTCCTACGATCGATCCCGCGCGTCATGCGGTCGATGCCGCGTGACACGCGTTGGATTGGGGCGAGGCGGTCCGCCCGTCTACCGACAGCCGTCGGCATGGCGTGGCCACCCCCGTACCAAGGTCGTCCTACCCGTCCAGGTCCTGCACGGAGCCTAGAACGGCGCCTCACGTCAGTGCCTCCCGCGTTATGCGACCGTGTCCGATCCCACACATGTTTTTGACATTTCCACCGCGTTAACGCCTACCGGGTGGTTCAGGTAATTCGTGGCCTTAGCGGGGGGTGGGGGTGAGATGCAGACGGATCGACGCAGGTCAGCCGGGGAGCCGACGTGCGGTGGACGCGGAGCGGACGGCGATCCGGGCCTCGCGTCGGGCGGTTCGGACGGCGCGCTGCATGGAACGTCGAGAGTGGCCGATGCGATGACCGGTGCGCCACCGCAGACCGGGCTTGCCGGCGGTGTCCGCCGCGGCGAGCAGCAGACCGCCGAGGAGCCCGAGGTTCTTCAGGGCGTGGATCTGGTTGTTGTTCTTGGCGATCGGGTCGTCGTTGTTCCAGAAGGGATGCCCGGCGATGGTCACCGGGACCAGGGTGCCGGCCAGCACCAGCGCGGCGGGCCGGCTGAGCCGCCCGGTTGCCATCATCAGACCCGCGCCGACCTGCACCGCCGCGTTGAGCCGGATCAGCGTCTCGGTGTCCGTGGGGAAGTTCGGGTGCGCCTTCTTCAGCATCGGTGCGACCTTGTCGGTCACCGGTTGGGCGGCTGCCGTGAGCCGACCGGGATTGCGGAGGTTGCGATACCCGCTGACCACGAAGATGCCGCTCAACATGGCGCGGGCGAGGGAGCGTACGGGCGTCATGGATCAGTCATACCCCGTCGCGGCGTTTGCTACCCCGGCAACCGCAGGATCGGATTGGTGTTCGTACACGTGCGCCACGCCGAATCAAGCGACCGTCACGGATGGACGGGCGCTGGCGGGTAACGTCGCGCGGGTGACCACGCTGCGGCTACGCCCCGAGGATCCGGCTGACGCCGGCCCGGTCCGCCGCGTGCTTGGCGCCGCGTTCGCCCGCCCGGACGTGGCGACGCCGCCGGAGGTCAGTCTGGTCGAGGAGTTGCGCGACACCACCGCCTGGTTACCGGAGTTGGCCATGGTCGCCGAGTATGGCGGTGAGGTCGTCGGCTACGCGTTGCTCACCCGGGTGCGGCTGCGGCCCGAGCGAGGCGTGGACGTGCCCGTCCTGGCACTCGGCCCGGTGGCGGTCGCGCCGCACCGGCAGCGTGTCGGCCACGGCACGGCCGTGGTGCAGGCCGCCCTGGACGCCTCCACCGAGCTGGGCGAACGGCTCGTCGTCGTCCTCGGCGCCCCGGCCTTCTACCGCCGGTTCGGCTTCGGCCCGGCGAGTGAGCTGGGCCTGACCGGCCCGTGGGCCGGCCTCGGTGAGCCCTGGCAGGCGTTGGTGCTGCCACCCTCCACCAGCGAGGAGGGCCCCCCGCCCCGCGGTGAGGTGCTCTTCCCGGCGCCCTGGTCGAAGGTCTGACCAGCGGCGCGGTCGTCGACGGTCAGGCCGGCTGCGTCCGCAGGTACCGACCGAAGTGCGGGACCGTGAAGGCGACGGTGCCCCGCTCGCCGGAGTAGATCAACCCCTTCTTGATCAGCGCGTCGCGGGCTGGGGACAGACTGGCCGGCTTGCGGCCGAGGGCTCGGGCGATCTCCGCGGTGGGCACCGCGGCGTCCATGTCGTCGCGCACCACCACGCCGGCCTCGCCCTCGACCGCCGACATCATCGCCATCGCCCGCATGTACTCGCGTTCGGCGGGAGTGGCCCGTTCGAACCGGGAGCCGAAGAACCCGACCGCCAACTCGGCCTCCGCCTCGGGCGCGGCCACCCGCACGTCGGCGGCGGTGATCGGCGAGCGCGGCGCGTGATCCCAGGTCGCCTTGCCGTACGCCTGGACGAAGTAGGGGTAGCCGCCGGACTTCTCGTAGAGCAGGTCGAGTGCCTTTTGTTCGTACTCGACCTCCTCGCGCTCGGCGGGCGCGCAGAGCGCCCGGTCGGCGGCGATCCGGTCGAGCCGGTCGATGCGTTGGTAGCGGAACAGCCGTTCGGAGTACGACTTGGCGGCGCTGAGCACGGCCGGCAGGTGCGGAAGGCCGGCGCCGACGACGATGAGCGGCGCGCCGAGCTGGGACAGCTCGTGACAGGCGGCGCAGAGCGCTGACACGTCCTCCGGGCCGAGATCCTGCATCTCGTCGATGAAGATGGCGATGCCGGTGCCGACGTCGCTGGCTACGGCGGCGGCGTCACTGAACAACTCGACCAGGTCGATCTCGATGTCGCCGGAGTCGGCCCGACCGCTGGCGGCCGGCACGTCGATGCCGGGCTGCCACCTGTCGCGCAGCTTCGTGGCGGCACCGGCCCGACCGGTCGGATTGGACCGCTGGGCGAACGCCTTGAGGACGCCGAGGAAGGCGTCGATCCGGTCCGGTGCGCGGTGCCGGGGGGCCAGCTCCCGGACCGCCATGTGCAGCGCGGCGGCGACCGGGCGGCGCAACGACTGGTCCGGTCGAGCCTCGATCTTGCCGCTGCCCCAGAGTCGGTTGATCGCCTGTGACCGGAGGGTGTTGAGCAGCACCGTCTTGCCGACGCCACGGAGCCCGGTGAGCATCAGGCTGCGCTCGGGTCGGCCCCTGGCGATGCGTTCGAGCACGATGTCGAAGACGTCCAGCTCCCGCCCCCGCCCGGCGAGTTCGGGCGGACGCTGACCGGCGCCCGGCGCGTACGGGTTGCGGACCGGATCCACGCATCGCAGATTATCGGGCCATCTAGCGGCGGGGCTAGACATGGATAGATGGGGCTACCGGCGTGTCGGAACCGTCGACAACAAACTAGGGCTGTCTAGCGTCCACGCTAGACAGCCCTAGTTTTGGTAATCGGACCCGGTTCGGGCTACCGCTCCTTCAGGCAGAGCACGTAGTCGAACAGGTCGACCGAGTTGTCGTGCACGTAGTTCGCGGTCGCCTGCGGCGCGAGCGTCTCGCACCGATCGCCGTCCGTGGTCGCCGGAATCCGCAGCAGCACCTGATAGGTGTTCGGGCCGCACGGCACCTTGCGGAGCTCCGCGTCGTCCTCACTGCCGTCGTTCACCACGCAGTCACCCCGCGCGAACTCCTCGTCCGGGCTCGGTGCGGCCGACGTCGGGGCGTCGCTGGGCAGAGCGGGTGGGACGACCGGAGCACTCGTCGCCGGGGTACGCGCGGCGTCGCTGCCCGCGTCAGCGATCTTCCAGACCGCCCAGCCGGCCAGGCCGAGGCACGGACAGAGCACGAGCAGCACCACCGCCGTGATGATCAGAGCGACGTTGCGTCCGGTCTTCTTCGCCGGCACGGCGGGCGGCATTGCGTACCCGCCGGGAGGCTGCTGACCCCACGGCGGGGGTGGCTGACCCGGAACCGGCCCGGCCGCCGGGTAACCCGGCCCCGCCATGGGCGGAGTCGGACCGGCCGGCGGGAACGGCCCGGGTGGTGCGTAGCCGGGGCCGGAGGTGGGCGGCTCCGGGTTGGCGGACGGCGGTGCCCACATCGGGGCGGTCGGCGGCTCCGGGTTGGTGAGCGACTGCGGGACGGTGGGCGGCTCCAGGTTGGGGGGCGGCGGGCCCCACTGCTGCCGGGTCGGGTCCTCCCCGGGCGGCGGGGTGCTCCACTGGGGCAGGGTCGGATCGACAGGTGGTGAGTTGTCAGACCCGGTGGTGGGGCGTTGGTACGGGTCGTCCGGCTGATCGGAACCCGTAGGTCCGTAGGTCGTCATGTCATCCCCGGGGGTGGGTGGTCTCAGCGTTGCTTGAGGCAGAGGACGAAGTCGAGAGTGTCCAGCTCACTGTCGAAGAAATACCAGTTGGTGTAGCCCTCGACCTTGCCGCACTTGGCCTCGGCGTCCCGCTCGCCGCTGGTCGGGCCGTCGATCCGGCTCAGCACCTCGTACGACTTGGCGGTACAGCCGCTGATCAGCAGCTTCGGTTTGCCGCCGGCGGCCCCGTCGTTGCGGACACACTGGCCGACCTTCGCGAACCGGGGATCGGCCGACGACTCCGGGGCAGCGGCGCTCGGCGCGGGCTCGACCGCGTCCGCGCTGGGCTCACCGGCACCGGCCGAACTGCTCGGCGCGGCTGCCGGCGTCGGGTCGCTCTGCCCACGACGGAGCCAGAACGCTCCGGCGACGGCCACCCCCAACAGCACGACGGCCAGTACCGCGACCAGCGGACCCCGACCGCGCCGAGGCGGTGCCGGATCCTCGCCGTACGGGTCGTCGGGCCGGTACGGCTGCCCGCCGTACGGGGGCGGCTGGTACGAGCCCCCATAGGGCGTGCGGGGCTCGTGGCCGTAGGGCGTGTCCGTCCCACCGCCGTAGGGCGCGCCAGCATAGGGCGGGTTTGGACCTCCGTACGGCCCCGACGGACCGTCGTACGGCCCGGGCCGTCCCTGCGGCGCGGGCGGGTACGACGGGACCGTCGGAGGGTAGGGCTGTTGCACTTGGCGACCGGGCGTGTCGTCGGGTCTCTGCTCACGCCACGGCCCGGGGTGACCGCCCCCCGGCTGTCCGTAGTTCGTCATGCCGCCCTCCTGCACGAGTGGTGAGAGGCCGGCCACCAAAGCGCGACGCGGACTCCGAGGTCACCGTAGCGTGGTCTCCCTGATGAGCTCACCTTCACCAAGCGCCACGGCCCTCACCGGCCGTCGCGTCGGCACCACTCCGACCCTGATCTGGACCGCGTTGATCGTGGTCTACCTGCTCTGGGGGTCGACCTATCTGGCCATCCGGATCGCCGTGGAGACGCTGCCTCCGCTGCTGTCGGCCGCGCTCCGGTTCGCCGTGGCCGGTCTGGTGCTGGCGGTGGTGCTGCGACTACGCAGAGGTCCGGGCGCGCTACGGGTGGACCGACGGCAACTCGGCTCGGCCGCGTTGGTCGGGGTGCTCCTGCTCGCCGCCGGCAACGGCCTGGTGGTGATCGCCGAATCGGGGCCGTCGGGCGTGGCGGTGCCGTCCGGGATCGCAGCCCTGCTGGTGGCCACGGTGCCGCTGCTGGTGGTGTTGTTGCGCTCGGCCACCGGGGACCGGCCGCCGGTCTGGACGTTCGCCGGGGTCACGGTGGGCTTCGCCGGTCTCGTCCTGCTGGTGCTGCCGAGCGGGAGTTCGGCTGCGGTGCCGCTGCTCGGGGCGTTGACCGTGGTGGTGGCGGCCACCTCCTGGTCGGTCGGGTCGTTCCTGTCCGGACGGATCCGGATGCCCGCCGACCCCTTCGTGGCCACGGTGTACGAGATGGTGGCCGGCGCGCTGGTGCTGGCCGTCGTCGCCACCGGTCGGGGTGAACTGTCCGACTTCCACCCGGCGGCGGTCAGTGCCAGGTCCTGGTGGGCGCTGGGCTACCTCGTGGTGGCTGGTTCACTCGTGGCCTTCACCGCGTACGTGTGGCTCCTGCAGAACGCGCCGATCTCGCTGGTGTCGACGTACGCCTACGTGAACCCGGCGGTCGCGGTGGTACTCGGCGCGCTGCTGGTGGCCGAGCCGATCACCCCGCAGGTGCTGCTCGGCGGTGCCGTCATCGTCGCCGGGGTCGCTCTGGTAGTGACCACCGAACGGCCACGTCGGGCGGGCTCGGGATCACGGTCGGGGGCCACGCTGGGGCGCGACCGCCGGTAACGTCCGGCCCATGTCGGCCGCCGCGCTGGTGTCGATCGCGCTGCTCGGCGCGCTTGTCGGCCTCGTCGTACCCCTGGTGTCCCGGCGCTTCGCCACGGCGGACGCCCGGCCCCGGGCGCTTCCGGAGCCGCTGACGCTCCGACGGCCCTGGGTCGGCCCGGTGGTGGCGGCCGGCGTCTTCGTCGGTCTTGCCGCCGCGATGGGGAACGACCCGGCGCTGCCGGTCTTCCTCGCGGTCGCGGCGGTCGGTCTGGTGCTGGCCCGGGTCGATCTGGTCTGCCTGCGGTTGCCCGACCCACTGGTGCTCGTCGCCGGGTTGCTGGCCCTCGGCGGGCTGGCCGCCGCGGCGCTGCTGTCCGGTGCTCCCGGTCGGCTGGCCGGCGCGCTGGGAGGTGCGACGGTCGCGGGCGCGGCACACGTGCTGCTGGCCCTGCTGCCCGGCTCACGACTGGGCTTCGGGGACGTGAAACTCGCGGCCGTCCTCGGCCTGCCACTCGGCTGGCTGGGCCGGGATGCCCTGCTCGCCGGGCTGCTCCTGCCGCACGTACTGCACGGCGCTCTGGTGCTCGGTCTCCTCGCCGCGCGGCGGGTCCGTCGACACACCCTGCTGCCGCTCGGCCCAGCCCTGCTAGGAGGCGCCTGGCTGGCAGTCCTCCTAACCTGACCCTCGCCCTCGCCCCAGGGGGCAAGGGGATCAGATCAGGCGGAGTTGGCGGTCTTTGGGGCGGCGGGGTTCGGCTTCGCCGAAGCGTTCGAAGAGGCCGGGGTCGATGGTGCCGAGGAACGGTGAGGGGGCGCAGTCGCGCTCGGTGCCGTGGCGGGTGCGGCGGGCGGCGTGACTGACGTACAGCCGGTCCTGGGCTCGGGTCAGGCCGACGAAGAAGAGCCGGCGCTCCTCGGCGACGGCGTCCTCGTCGGGGGTGGAGCCCGGCCAGCGCAGCGGCAGCAGCCCGTCCTCGACGCCGACCAGGAAGACCACCGGGAACTCCAGGCCCTTCGCGGCGTGCAGGGTGAGCAGTGTGACCGCTTCGGCGCGCGGGTCGAGCGCGTCCACCTCCGCGCCGGTGGCCAGTTGCGAGAGGAAGGTCTCCAGGTCGTCGCCGCAGCGCCTGGCCAGCGGGGTCAGCAGGTCCACGGCCGAGCGGACGTCCTCGGGACGGACCGCGCTGCCCGCGCCGTCCAGGGTGGGCACGGCGAACCGCTCCGCGACCACCTGACCGGCCAGCCGCACCCGGGCGGCAAGCGAGCCGTCCAGACCGTCGGCGTGCCGTAGCTCGCGGGCGATGGCCGCCACCCCGGGTCGATCCCGCAGCCGGTCGTGGGATCGCTTCTGGACAGGGATGTTCGCCCTGGTCAGGGCATCGACGATCGGGGCGGCCTGCGCGTCGGTGCGGTACAGCACGGCGATGTCGGCGAACGACAGCGTGGTCGATCGGCCGTCGATGCGGCCCGAGTCCAACGAGCGGTGCGACAGGCCGCCGACCAGATCGTCGACGGTACGCACCACGAAGTCGGCCTCCTCGGCCACCGACGCGGCCGGGTAGCGCCCGACCAGCGGAGCCTCCGGGTCGAGCCGTGCCGGGTCCAGTCGTCGTCCCCGGACCAGCGAGGTCGGCGCGATGGCCTGCACGGCGGCGGCCAGGATCGGAGCCGACGAGCGGTAGTTGCGGTTGAGCCGGACCAGTCGGGCGTCGGTGAAGTCCTCGGAGAAGCGCAGGAAGTAGCCGACGTCGGCACCCCGGAACGAGTAGATCGCCTGGTCCGGGTCGCCGATCGCGCAGAGGTTGCCGTTGGCGGGGCTGAGCAGCCGCAGCAGCTCGTACTGCACCTCGTCGACGTCCTGGTACTCGTCGACGAAGATCCACCGCCAGCGGTCCCGGTACCGCTCGACCAACCTCCGGTCGGCCCGCAGCAGCTCGACCGGCAGGCTGACCAGCTCGTCCAGGTCGACCAGATCCTGCTTACGCAGCAGCGACGTGTAGGCGGCACCGTCGTCGCCGGCCTCGGTGCGGGCTGCCGCCCGTTCGGCGTCGTCGGCGATCCGGAAGCCGGTCGGGAGGCCCGCCGCGTCGGCGTTCTCCCGCAGGATGGTCAACCCCAACGCGTGGAAGGTGCCCACCGTGACGTCCTCGGCGACCGGGCCGAGCAGGCCGTCGAGGCGGTGCCGCAGCTCCTCGGCGGCCCGGCGGGTGAACGTGATCGCGAGGCAGTGCTCAGGGAAGACGTTCAGCTCCGCGCAGAGGTAAGCGATCCGGTGGGTGAGCGTCCTGGTCTTGCCGGTGCCCGGACCGGCCACGATGAGCAGCGGACCCCCGGGTGCCGAGGCGGCCACCCGCTGCATGGCGTCCAGTCGGTCCAGCAGGCCGGTGCCGACCTCCTCCATGCCGGCGAGCATCGGCTCGAACGGCTCGTGCGGAGACGGCGGCGGCGCGATCGGTGGCGCGGGTGCCGGGATCGGCTTCCGCTTCGGCTCCGCCTTCGCCGCCGGGCGCTTGGCCGCGACTCGGGGAGCCGGCTCCGTGGGCTGTCGCTGCGCCGGCACGGGTACGTCGAAAAGCGTCTCCTGTGTGCCCAGCTCGCTCGGGTCGAAGAGCGTGATCACTCCGTACTCGCCGTCGTAACCGGGCACCCGGCGGACGTCGCCGCGCCGCAGCCGGCCGATGCCCTCCGCGAGCAGTTCGCCACCGGCCTGCGCGATCTCGGCCAGTGGTGTCGTGGTCAGGATCTCCAGCTCGGGGCCGAGCGCGCTCAGCAGCTCGTTGAACCGCCCCTCGACCTTCTTCGACCGGGCACCCACCTTGTTGATCTCGCCCAGGATCTCGGCCAGTGGCACCAGGTGGGTGACGTCCCGGGCGTGTGCGGGCCGGTGCCCGTCCGGGCGGTCGGCCAACTCCTCGATCCGGCTGAGAACACCCACGGTCAGGGGTTTTCCGCACTCGGGGCAGCGCCCGCCGGCGGCCCGGGTGCGCTCCGGAGACCAGTTGACCCCACACAGTCGGTGCCCGTCCGCGTGGTACTTGCCCTCCTCTGGGAAGAACTCGACGGTGCCCGCCAGGCCGTCACCGGTACGCAGCGCCTCCCGAACGGCGAAGTAGTCCCGTTCGGCGGTCAGCACCGTCGCCTCCCGGCCGAGCGCCGGCGGCGAGTGCGCGTCCGAGTTGGACACCAGTTGGTAGCCGTCCAGGCTGCCGACCCGCCAGTTCATGGCCGGGTCGGAGGAGAGACCGGTCTCCACGGCGAAGATGTGCTCGGCCAGGTCGGCGTAGCAGTCCGCGATCGCGTCGAAGCCGGACTTCGAGCCAAGCGCCGAGAACCAGGGCGTCCAGATGTGCGCCGGCACCAGATAGCCGTCCGGGCTGGCCTCCAGGGTGATCTCCAGCAGGTCGCGGGAGTCCAGTCCGAGGATCGGCCGGCCGTCGGAGCCGAGGTTGCCGATCCGGCCGAGCGCGGTGTTGAACCGGGCCACCGCGTCCAGATCGGGCAGGTAGATCAGGTGGTGCACCTTGCGGGTCCGGTCGTCCCGCTTGTAGATGGTGGAGATCTCCACGCTCAGCATGAAACGGACCGGGTCCGCGTCCGACGTACCGGCGAGCCGGGGTGGCAGCCGACGGGCGATGTCCCGTTCCGCCTCCGGGGCGAGCCGGTAGAGCCCCGGCTCGGCCGGGCGTAGCGTCTCCCGCAGGTGGTCGTACCAGGCGGGATGGGTGAAGTCGCCGGTGCCGAGCAGGCCGATGCCCTTACGTCGGGCCCACCACGCGAGGTTCGGCAGGGTGAGGTCACGGCTGCACGCGCGCGAGTACTTCGAGTGGATGTGCAGGTCCGCGACGAATGGCGGTAGGCCACCGGGGGGTACGGCGCTGAACGGGGGCACGCCGCATCCTGTCACGCCCGCCGCGCCGGCCACCCGCCGCCACGCGCGGACGTGACCTCCGCTATGCCGAGCGCAGCTCGACCAGACTGATCTGCGGCTCCGCGCCGACCCGGACCGGCGGGCCCCAGAAACCGGCGCCGTTCGTCACGTACACCTTGGTGCCGTCGACCTCGCCGAGCCCACTGACCACCGGCTGCTCCAGCCCGACGGCCAGGTTGAACGGCACCATCTGCCCGCCGTGGGTGTGCCCGGACAGTTGCAGGTCGACGCCGTACCGGGCCGCCTCCTTGGCCGCCAGCGGCTGGTGGGCGAGCAGGACGACCGGTCGACTCGGGTCGCGGTCACCGAGGGCGGCGGCGAAGTCCGGGCCGGCGGCGAGGCCGGTGCCGGCAGCGGTGAGGTCGTTCACACCGGCCAGGTCGAGCACACCGCCTCGGGCCTGGATCTCCTGCCGTTGATTCTGCAGGACCCGCAGGCCGAGCCGGTCGACCTCCTGCACCCACTCCTCCACGCCGGAGTAGTACTCGTGGTTGCCGGTGACGAAGAAGCTGCCGTAGCGGGAGCGCAGGTCACGCAGCGGCTCGGCGGCCGAGCCCAACTCGGCGACGGAACCGTCGACCAGGTCACCGACGACCGCGACGATGTCCGCGTCGAGCCGGTTGATCGCGGCGACGATCCGCTCGGTGTGTGCCCGGCCGCGCAGCGGACCGAGGTGGATGTCGGAGACGGTGGCGATGCGCAGACCGTCCATGCTGCGGGGGAGTTTGGCGAGCGGGATCCGCACCCGGTCGAGCTGTGGCGGGCTGAGCGCCGTGCGGATGCCGTACCCCGTGATGCCGGTGGCGGTGAGGCCGGCGAAGATGGCCGCCCCACGGGCGAGCAGCAGCCGACGGGACGGGTCGTGGTCCGGTGCCGCGATGGCGCCGGCGGCCGGCGGCTCGGTCGGCCCGGCGGCACCGACGAGCACCGGCTCGGGCGCGGCGGTGGTGGGCTCCGCGGCGACCACCCGGCGGCGCAGCACCAGCCTGGCGACAAGCATCGGGACTTCGAGCACGACCAGCACGACCAGCAGGTAGAACATCAGCGCGAGCCACAGGTAGCCCGGCCAGGCGAGCCAGTAGAGCCCGGCCTGCGTCCCGGCCATCGTGACCGGCACGAGCAGGGCCAGCACCAGGGCGGCGATCCCGCCGGCCCGTCGCCAACGGCCCGGCGTGGTGGTGTCCCGGACGAGCCGCTTCCACAGGTAGAGGTGGATGAGACCGGTGACCAGCGCCAGGACAGCCACGAACCCCAGAACCGCAATCATGAGCGCGCCTCCCTCAGCCGCCCGCGAACGGGGGCAGGACATCGATCGTGGCCCCGGCTGGCAGGGGTGCCTGACGATCATGACAGGTGACGCCGTTCACGAGGAAACTCGCCACCCGCAGCACCCCGGCGAGCCGGTCGCCGTGGCGCTGGGTCAGCTCGGCCGTGAGGTCGTCGAGTGACCGCCCGCCGGGAAGGGCCTCCTCGGCCCGGCCAGCGGCGGCGCGGGCACCCGCGAAGTAGCGGACGGTGAGCGGTGCCCCCTGCATGCTCAGCCTCCGATCGCGGACATCGGCCGGGTCGGCTGGAGGAAGGTGGGGTCGTCGATGCCGTGCCCGGCGCGCTTGCCCCACATCGCGGTACGCCAGCGCCGGGCCAACTCGTCGTCGTCAGCCCCGGTGCGGAGCGCGGCGCGCAGATCCGATTCCTCGGTGGCGAAGAGGCAGGCGCGAATCTGACCGTCGGCGGTCAACCGGGTGCGGTCGCAGTCCCCGCAGAAGGGGCGGGTGACGCTGGCGATCACACCGACCCGGGCCGGGCCCCCGTCGACGAGCCAGGTCTCGGCCGGTGCGGCACCGCGCTCGTCGGGGTCGGGGCTGAGATCGAACACGGTACGCAGGGACGCCAGGATCTCCTCGGCGGTGACCATCGTGTCGCGGGACCAACCGTGCTGGGCGTCCAACGGCATCTGCTCGATGATCCGGAGCTGGTAGCCGTGGTCGAGGGCGAAACGGAGCAGCGCCGGCGCCTCGTCCTCGTTGACACCGCGCATCAGCACTGAATTGATCTTCACGGGGCTGAGGCCGGCTGCCGCCGCCCCGGCGAGCCCGGCCAGCACCGCGTCCAGGCGGGGGCGGCGGGTGAGCGTGGTGAACCGGTCCGGGTCCAGGGTGTCCAGTGAGACGTTCACCCGGGCCAGACCGGCCGTCCGCAGTGCCGGGGCCAGCCGGTCCAGGCCGATGCCGTTGGTGGTCAGCGAGACCCGGGGGCGGGGTTCGAGGGCGGCGACCGCCGTCACGATGTCGACGAGCCCGGGTCGGATCAGCGGCTCACCGCCGGTGAACCGCACCTCGGTCACGCCGAGCAGCTCGACCGCCACCCGGACCAGCCGGACGATCTCCTCGTCGGTCAGCAACTCGGGGCCGGCCAGCCAGGGCAGCCCTTCGGCCGGCATGCAGTAGGTGCAGCGCAGGTTGCACTTGTCGGTGAGGGACACGCGCAGGTCCCGGGCGACGCGGCCGTACCGGTCGACGAGGACGCCGTCGGTCCCCGGGGCGACGCTCACCTGTCGACCGTAGCGCGCTCGGCGCGGCCGAGGACGGCACGGGCGGTCTGGACGACCACATCTCGGAAGCCGGCACCGAAGAGTGCGGTGTGCACGAGGAGGAGGTGCAGCTGATGCAGCGGCACCCGGGCACGCCAACCGTCGGGTAGCGGCCAACTCTCCTGGTAGGCGGCAAGCACCCGATCCAGGTGGGGGATGCCGCCGAAGAGGGCGAGCTGGGCGAGATCCGTCTCCCGGTGCCCGCCGTGCGCTGCCGGGTCGACCAGCCAGGCCCGGTCGTCGGCCCCCCACAGCACGTTGCCCGGCCACAGGTCGCCGTGGATGCGCGCGGGCGGCTCGTCGCCGCCGAGCCCGTCGAGGCGACCGATCACCTGCTCGACGAGGGCGGCATCGGCGCTGGTCAGCCCGCCAGAGTCGACCGACAGTCGTAGGTAGGGGGTGAGACGCCGCTCGGCGAACCACGTCGACCAGCGCCCGTCGGTGGGGGTGTTGTCCTGTGGGAGCGAGCCGATGAAACCGGGCCAGGTCGCGCCGAACGCGGGTGCACCCGCCAGGTGCAGCCCGGCCAGCTCCCGGCCGAAGCGCTCCGCGGCTTCCGGCGTCGGTTCGCCGGGCTCCACCCAGTCGAGCGCCAGCAGCTCCGGCAGCACCACGATCACCTCGGGTACGCCGACCGCGCCCGCCTCCCGCAGCCAGCGCAGGCCGGCGGCCTCGGCGGCGAAGAACCCCTCGGGCGCCCGTCGGTCGGCGCCCTCCGGCCACGACTTGGCGAAGACCGAGTGCCCGTCGTCGAGGGTGAGCCGGGCGGCTGCGCAGATGTTGCCACCGGCCACCGGGGTCTCCCGGAGCCGCTGATGGGTCCGGAAGGTCGGGAGGTGTGCCGGATGCGCGCGCAGGTACGCCAGGTCCATCAGCGCACGGTAACCGCTCCTTACGACAGCCAGGTGTCGCCCGCCCGCTTTTCAGCCCTCGTAGATCGGACGTGAGCAGGTAAAACACGCTCAGTAACTGTGGATAAGCCGCGTGTCGTCCACAGGGGTGGCCCAGGCCTGCACCCCCGCCGCAGGCTTCCGACATGACCTCGACCGAACGCCCGCAGCTCGCCGTCCGCTCACCCGCCGACCTGATCGCCGCCGTGCCGTACCTGCTCGGGTTCCACCCCACCGACAGCGTGGTCGCCGTGGCACTTGTCGGCCGGCAGATCATCTTCGCCGCCCGTGCGGACCTGCCCGACCCGGCCGACCCGGGCGGGTTGGCCGGGCACCTGGCCGGGGTGATCCGCCGGCAGGGCGCGGAGGCGGCCACCGTGGTGGGTTACGGGCAACCGGAGCGGGTCACTCCGGCCGTGGACGCGGTGCGCGACGCGCTTGACGACACCGGCCTGCACGTTCTCGACGCGCTGCGGGTGACCGACGGCCGCTGGTGGTCCTATCTCTGCACCGAGCCCGACTGCTGCCCTCCCGAGGGGCGCCGCTACGACCCGACCGCCAACCGGGTGACCGCCTCGGCGGTCTTCGCCGGCCAGGTCGCGCTCCCCGACCGGGCCGCCCTGGTGGCGCAGGTGGCCCCGGTCGACGGCCCGGCCCGGGAGGCGGCCTGTGCGGCCGCCGCCCGCGCCGAGCTGAGATGTGCCGAGTTGGTCGAGCAGGCACCCGAGAGCGACCTGCTCGGCGCTCGGGCGCTGCGCTCCGCCGGGGTGGCGGCGGTCCGTGAGGCCCAGCGCCGGCAGCGGCGTGGTGAACGGCTCGACGACGACGAGGTGGCGTGGCTGAGCCTGCTGATGACCCACCTGCCGGTCCGCGATCACGCCTGGGAACGCACCGACGGTCGGGACCACGACATCGCCCTCTGGACCGACGTGCTGCGCCGGGCAGAGCCGGAGGTGGCCGCCGCTCCGGGTGCGCTGCTGGCGTTCGCCGCGTGGCGCGCCGGGCAGGGTGCATTGGCGGCGGTCGCGCTCGAACGCACGCTCGACCTGCACCCCGACTACTCACTCGCCCTGCTCCTGGATGACCTGCTCCGGCGCGGCGTACCCCCGGCGGAGCTGGACGGCTGGCCGTCGGTCGGGATGCCCGGCGTCATCCGTCCGCGCAGGAGGAGCCGACGTGGCCGCCGCTGAAGGACGCAATCACCGTTCGGTAGTACCGAGGTGCTGCGGCGAGCCGGCATCGAGGTGACCGAGGAGGGCAGGGCCCGGTGGCGGGAGCGCCTGGCGACCCCCATCCCGGCAGACGCCCTGGCTGAGGGACGCCGGATGTTGGGTCGCGCCGGATGAGCGATCAGATCGCTGCCGTGTTCGACGCATCGGCGTTGACTGCCTACCTCGCGGGCAACGTCTCGGTGGGGGAGTTGATGCTTGAGGTCGCCGACGAGGGGCGGCAGGTGGCCATTCCGGCGACCTGCCTGGCGGCTGCCTACGCGAGCGTGGCCGACGAGATCGACGCCGCGCTACTGGCCCTGATGATCACTTCCCCGATGATCCGTCTGCTGCCGCTCGATATCGAGGATGTGCAGGACACCGGCAGGCTGGCCCGCGCTGTGGACGGCGACATCTCGTTCGGCCATGCCGCCCGTGTCGCCCTCACCCACGAGGCGCACTACGCGACGGTGCAACCCGGAGCGGCGGCGAAGGTGCTACCGACCAACTGGAGCATCCTCGACCTGGCCTGACGCCGACACCGTTGCCGCCCCTGCTGGTCAGGGTGTCGACAGCGGTAGGCGGACTGCTGGTGGCAGTGGTCCCCGCGTCGGGCTTGTCTGGAACGACTGGATCATGAATGCCGCGAAACGACGGGCGGCTGCCAGGCGGCTGGCTGTCGATTCGGCTCGTATGCCTTCGTTGGCCATCAGGGCCAGGATCAGGTCCTCCAGCACGAAGTCGTCCCGAAGTTCTCCTGCCGCTCGTGCGCGGTCGACGAGTTCGGCAAGCATGCGCAGTGTCCGGGTGCGATCGGCGGTGAAGCCGGCTTCCTGGGGAAGCTGACTGATGAAGGCGCGGGCGAAGCCTCGATCGTGGGCGTGGGCCTCGATGAGCTTCTCCACCACCAGGCGGAAGCCCAGCCAGGGATCGGGTTGGGCGAGGCCCTCCTCCGCTATCGCCGAGCACATGGTCATCTGTTCGGCGAACGCCTCGGCGAGCAGCGCGTCCTTGGTGGGGAAGTGCCGGTAGATCGTGGCGGCGCCCACCTGTGCCCGTCGTGCGATCTCTCGGATCGGCACGTCAAGGCCGTTGGTCGCGAACGCCAGGCGAGCGACGGCCAGGATGCGTTCCCGGTTGTCGCGCGCGTCCGACCGCTGAGGTTGTCTCACTTCGGCAGGCACCGGTCTCACTTTAGCTAACCGGACGGGGTGATCCGTTACGGTCCGGCACATGAGAGCTGTCGTATTCACCGAGTTCGGGCCGCCCAGCGTTGTTCACGTCGCCGAGGTCGTGGCCCCGCACGCCGGGCCGGGTGAGGTCCGCATCGCCGTCCGGGCGTCTGGGCTCTCGACCGGGGAGGTGCTGATCCGCTCCGGAAGGCTGGCCGACAAGGTGCCCGTGACGTTCCCGTACCGGACCGGCTTCGAGGCGGCTGGCGTGGTCGACGAGGTTGGTGACAGCGTTACCGGAGTCACCGTTGGCGATCACGTGTTCGGCATGGCCTCGCCGGCCACGCGTGGCGCCAACGCCGACCACGTGGTGCTGAGCGCGTGGGCCGGTAAGCCCGCGGTGTGGAGTTGGGAGGAGGCCGGCGGCGCCGCCGGTAGCGTCGAGACGGCAACCCGCGTTCTTGATCGGCTCAAGGTCGAAGCGGGGCACACTGTGCTGGTGAACGGCGCGGCTGGCGCGGTCGGCAGCGTCGCCGTTCAAGTGGCAGCGGCTCGTGGCGCCGTCGTCATCGGCACGGCGAGTGAGCGCAACTTCGACTTCCTGCGGTCGCTCGGCACGGTGCCGACGACGTACGGCCCCGGGTTGCCCGACCGAATCCGCAGGCTGGCACCGAACGGGATCGACGCGGTGGTCGACTGCGCCGGAGGAGCGCTGCTCGACCTCATTGCCATCGCCGGAGATGCGGCACGCGTGGTGACAATCGCCGACTTCACGGCCGCCGCCCACGGCGTCCACCTGTCGCATGGCGCACCTGCGGATCGGACTGGCAAGGCAGTGGGGTCGGGCGCAGACGTGCTTGCAGTGCACGGCCTCGATATCGCGGTGCGCCTTGCCGCGTCCGGTCGGCTGCGCATTCCCGTCGCGGCCACGTTCCCGCTCACCGAGGCCGCAGCCGCACACGAGTTGAGCGAAGCGCGTCACGCACCCGGAAGGATCGTCCTGCTCACCTGACCGTGTCGCCCGCCTCTACACGTCCCGCGGGCGCCGTCCTCCTGGATGTCTGATGTGACACCGCGTCAGCCGACGGGGCCCGATAGCCCCGCCGACGTCCTCCGTCAAAGGATGTACCCGTTGCTCCTGTCCACGGCCGACGCGGCAGGGCAACCGCTGCCAGAAGATTGATCTCGTGGCCGTTTTCCGCACTGGTACGACATGACCCCCGAGTTGCTGCTGTCGCTGGCCGGGCTGGCGTTGATCGACAGCACCAGCATCGGCACCCTCTTCATCCCCGTCTGGCTGCTGCTCTCCCCCGGGCCGATCAACGTCCGGCGGATCCTGGGCTACCTCGCCACCATCGCGGCGTTCTACCTCGCGGTCGGGCTGCTGCTGGTCTGGGGCGGCAGCACGCTCGGCGAGGCGCTGGGTGGCGCCCTGGAC
>NZ_JBSGIV010000059.1:0-44689 GCF_053605225.1 Micromonospora sp. NPDC003944 | reverse complement strand
CGTCGTCCCCCGCCCACGGGAAGGCCCCCGATGTCCTCACCACTGCGCCGCGCCCTCGCCGCCGCCACCTGGGTTGCCGCCGCCGCCGGGGTTGCCGCCGCCACCTGGGTTGCCGCCGCCACCTGGGTTGCCGCCGCCGCCGGGGTTGCCGCCGCCACCTGGGTTCCCGCCGCCACCGGGGTTGCAGAAGAGGTCGATCAGCGGGTTACAGGGCACGTTGGGTTGGTTCGGTGCCGTGGGCGGCGGCGGTGGCGCTTCACCGTTCCCGGAGTCCGGATCGCCAACGTTCGCCGCCGGCGGGAAGTCGACCTTGGGTTTGCCCTTCAGCGCCTCGTCCATGAACCGCTCCCAGATGTCGCCCGGGAGGTTTCCACCACTGACCTTGCGGCCGTCCTTGAGGATGAGTGGCTTCCGGTTCCCCACGTTGCCCACCCATACCGCGGTGGCCAACTGCGGCGTGTAACCGATCATCCAGGCGTCGCCGTTGTCCTCGCTGCCTTCCTTGAGCTCCCAGGTGCCGGTCTTGGAGGCCGCCTTGCGACCGTCGTCGAGCCGGTGGTTGACAGCGGCCGGGTAGTCCTTCAACACCGAGGTCACGTCGTCGACGACGCCCTTGTCGATCCGGCGCTTCGAGTCGAGCTTCTCGCTGTAGATCTTGTCCCACTTACCGCTGTTCGGGTTCTGCTTCTCCACCGAGTAGAGGAAGTGGGCCTTGTTGTAGACGCCCCCGTTGGCGAAGGTCGCGACGCCGTTTGCGTGGTCCAGCACCGTGATCGGGTACTGGCCGTAGCCGACCACGTTGAAGAACGGCTCCGGCGTGATGTCCTTCGGGTCGCTCTTGGTCAGGTCGTAGGCCTTCGCCGGGTTGGTGTCCGTACGCCACATGGTGGTGACGCCGGCCTGCTTGGCCATGTCGACGACCTTGTCCGCGCCGATCTCCTCGGTGACGTAGTAGAACGGCACGTTCAGGGACTTGAGGGTGGAGACCTTGAGGGTGCAGGAGTTGCCGCAGGACGGGTTGTCAGTGCCGGCGTTGCTGACCTTGAAGGTGCCCGTCGGCTTGAAGGCCTTGCCCTTCCACCGAGACTCGAGCGCCTTCTTCTCCTTCAGCGCGGCCGCCAGGGTGTAGATCTTGAAGCTTGAACCCGGTGAGTGACCACCGCTGATCGCCCCGGAGGAGTCGGTGTTCTTGCCGGCATAGTCGGTGCCGGTGCCGTTGTCACCGCCGTAGTACGCGACGACCCGACCGTTCGTGGGGTCGATCGCCACCACCGCGGCCATGATGTTGCTCTTCTGACCGTCCAGCTCGGAGCCCTTGGACTTGCGCTGGGCCGTCTCGACCGCCGCCTTCTGCATCTTGGTGTCGACGGTGGTGCGGATCCGGTAACCACCGGCCATCAGCGCCTGGGAGCACGACGGCTTGGCGTCCGTCACCTCCGCGTCCTTCTCGACACAGATGCCCTTCTCCCGCATCTCCTGCCGGACGTAGTTGATGACATTGCCGTACGGGGTGTCGACGCCGAAGTCGACGCCGATGCCGCCCTTCTTCGGGGCCTTGATGGTCTTGGGGTAGGCGTCCGGCCGTGGCTCCTTGCCGGGCACACCGAGCCAACCCTCCTTGACCATGCCGTCGATGACGTAGTTCCAGCGATCCTGGGCCGCGGTCGGGTTGATCGCCGGGTCGTAGCCCTGGTGGGTGGAGCTGGGCTCGGGTTGCTTGATCAGGGCTGCGAGCACCGCGCCCTCGGCCGGCTTGAGGTCCTTCACCGACTTGCCGAAGTAGGTCTGCGAAGCAGCCTCGATGCCGTAGGCACCTCGGCCGAAGTAGATCACGTTGAGGTAGTGCTGCATGATCTGCGGCTTCGTGTACTCGTCGTTGAGCTTGGAGGCGAAGATCGCCTCCTTCACCTTCCGGGCGTACGTGTCGTCCTTCAGGTTGTCGTAGGCGTTACGCGCATACTGCTGGGTGATGGTGGAGGCACCCTGCTTGTCGCCGCCGGAGAGGTTGTTCCAGCCGGCCCGGGCGATGCCCTTGTAGTCCACACCGGAGTGTCGGTAGAAGTTCCGGTCCTCGGCCGCGGCCACCGCGTTCTGCACGTACTCCGGAATCTGGTCGATGGTGACCAGGGTGCGGTTCTGATCGCCGACCTTGGCGATCGGCGTCTTGTTGTCGAAGGCGTACAGCGTGGTCGCCTGCGGCGGGGTGATCTCGTCGGGGAGCACCACGCTCGTCGAGTAGTACGTGAACCCGACCACGCCGATGCCGGCGAGCATGATGAAGACGGCGAACCCGGCGATGAGCAGGTTCATCCGCTTGCGCTTCTTCGCCCGCGCCGCAGCGCCCGGGTCACCCGGGCCACGGCCGCCCCGACCGGGACCACCCGGCCCGCCAGGGCCTCCCGGCCCATTGGGGCCGCCCGGCCCACCGGAGACCGGCGAGACGCTCGCCCGTGCCACCGCGGCACGGCCACCGACCGAGGCGGAGCCGACGCTGGCCCGACCGGCCGAGGCGGAGCCGACCGAGGCCGCTCCGACCGAGGCCCGGCCTGCCGGTGCGCCCGGGGCCGGGGAGACGGGCACCGAGGCCCGACCTGCGCCGGCACGGCCCGCGGCCACGCCCGGTGCCGGCGACACCGGCACCGAGGCCCGACCGGCCCGGCCGGTCGCTGCAGAACCCACCGAGGCGGACCCGGCTGCCGCACCGCCACGCGGCGGCACCGAGGCCGAACCGCCGACCGTGGCGCGACCACCGGCCGCTCGCGGCGTCACCGAGGCGCGGCCCGGGGTCGCCGCGCCGCCCTCCGAGGCTGACCAGCCGCTCCCGCCGGAGTCACCGCCGGACCGGCGGTACGCGTCGTCCGCGCCCGCTCCTGGGTCACCGTCTGGACCCGAGTACTGGGCCCTTCCGCGCGCAGAACTGGGATCGCCGTACGAGTTCATTCCTCACACCCTGCCGGTCGCGGTGGGGCGCGGCTGCGCCGCCACCGGGTTGCCGTGAGTTGCTTCACCCGGAACGCCGGCACGGGGGTGCCAGCCGAGCGGGGTCATTGCCGTATCAATCGGGCCAATCGGACCACCTTGCGGTCGACCGTCCCGGGTTTCGCCTGCGGCCCCGGGGCCGGTACAACCAGCTGAGATCACCGTTGCGCCTCTCGCCTCCGCCGGCCGGCGCCCTCGGCGCCCGCCGCGTCCTGCTCGCTGGTGCCGTCGCTGTCGCCGGTAAGACCGTCCCGGCCGAGCAGGTACTGCTCGACGAGATGGTTCCAGTCACAGCCGAGGCACACCTCCACCACGAAGACCTGGAACTCACGCAGCGTCATCGCCAGCACGGGCAACTCGGCAAGTGTCCGAGCCTGGCCGGCGGACTGCTTGAGCTCGTCCCCGTAAATGTAGTGGACGAGGGTCAGGTTTTCGCTGCGGCAGATCGGGCAGCGCCGATCGGTCGGCTCACCATGGAACCGAGCGGCGTTCTTCAGGTACGGCGACGCGTCGCAGACGTCGTACGTGCCGACTCGGCCGGCCAGGAGTTCACGCAGCACTGCTCGCTTCTGAAGCGAGTAGTCCACGACCTGGCGCTGCGTACGCATGCGGAGAAGGGTACGCGGTCCGGCCCAAGCAGGCGACCACGCTCACAATCCGTGACAACGACATCTCGGAACGGGGGTTTGCCCTGACCCGTACAAGCCGCTAACGTGCGATGTATCGGTCCGATACATCGCGGCGGTTACCACTTCACGCCGGAGGGTAAAGAGAGGGTGGCCAGTGCTCGAGTTCGCCATCCTCGGCCTCCTGCAGGAGTCTCCGATGCACGGCTACGAGCTGCGCAAGGAGTTGACCGCCAAACTCGGCGCGATCCGGGCGGCGATCAGCTACGGCTCGCTCTACCCCACGCTACGCAGACTGCAGGCGGCGGGTTGGATCACCGAAGCTGCTGAGACACCCGCCACTGCCGAGGAGGTTCCCGCGCTGACCAGCCGACGAGGTCGGGTGGTCTACAAAATCACCGCGGAAGGCAAGGAACGCTTCGCCCAGCTGATCGCACAGGCGGGGCCCGAGACGTACGACGACACGGGCTTCGGGGTGCACTTCGCGTTCTTCGCCCGGACCGACCAGGCGACCCGCCTGCGCATTCTGGAGGGTCGCCGCCGCAAGATCGAGGAGCGTCGCGAAGGTCTTCGTGACGTGCTGGGCCGGGCGGCCGAGCGCCTCGACGCTTACACGCTGGAACTGCAGCGCCACGGCCTTGATGCCTGTGAGCGCGAGGTCCGCTGGCTGGAGGAGCTCATCGCCAACGAGCGCTCCGGCCGTGCCCCGACAGTCCCGGACATCGGGACAGCCGGCGGCCGACGAGAAGACAACAGCCCGCCTCCGCCTGGAGAGACCAGGAATGAGCGGCCGTGACAGAAAAGAAGGAGGCAGACGCTATGGGCTCCGTCCGCGTCGCCATCGTCGGTGTGGGTAACTGCGCCTCGTCCCTGGTTCAGGGCGTCGAGTACTACCGGAACGCCAACCCGAACGACCGCGTCCCGGGTCTCATGCACGTCGCCTTCGGCGACTACCACGTCAACGCCGTGGAGTTCGTCGCGGCATTCGACGTGGACGCCAAGAAGGTGGGCATGGACCTCGCGGAGGCGATCGTCGCCAGCGAGAACAACACCATCAAGCTCTGCGACGTGCCGCCGACCGGCGTGAGCGTGCAGCGCGGTCCGACCTTCGACGGTCTGGGCCAGTACTACCGCGAGATCGTCGAGGAGTCGGACGCGACCCCTGTCGACGTGGCGCAGGCGCTGCGTGACGCGCAGGTCGACGTCGTCGTCTGCTACCTGCCGGTCGGCTCCGAGCAGGCCGCCAAGTTCTACGCCCAGGCGGCGATCGACGCCGGCTGCGCGTTCGTCAACGCCCTGCCGGTCTTCATCGCCTCCGACCCCGAGTGGGCCAAGAAGTTCGAGGACGCGGGCCTGCCGATCGTCGGTGACGACATCAAGAGCCAGGTCGGCGCCACCATCGTGCACCGTGCCCTCGCGAAGCTCTTCGAGGACCGCGGCGTCGAGCTGCTGCGCACGTACCAGCTCAACTTCGGCGGCAACATGGACTTCATGAACATGCTGGAGCGCAAGCGGCTGGTCTCGAAGAAGATCTCGAAGACCCAGTCGGTCACCTCGCAGATCCCGCACGAGATGAGCAAGAGCGACGTGCACATCGGCCCGTCGGACCACGTGCCGTGGCTGGACGACCGCAAGTGGGCGTACATCCGCCTGGAGGGTCGCTCGTTCGGTGACACCCCCCTGAACGCCGAGCTCAAGCTCGAGGTGTGGGACTCTCCGAACTCGGCAGGCGTCATCATCGACGCGGTGCGCGCCGCGAAGATCGCCCTGGACCGGAAGATCGGCGGCCCGATCCTGTCGGCCTCGTCGTACTTCATGAAGTCCCCGCCGGTGCAGTACGCCGACCACGACGCCCACCAGGCCGTCGAGGAGTTCATCGCCGGCGAGGTCGCGCGCTGACCCGCTGACCACCAGCACCGTCGAAGGGCCGGGTCCGTCGGGACCCGGCCCTTCGACGTGGGTCGGCCCCTTTCCTGGGTACGACATCCGTCCCGTGATCATCCCCACCGCCTACGGGACCACGGGCGGCAACGAGGCTCTCGATAATCCGGTCATGGCCTCCCGGACCGGCACCTCAGCGACTATCCCGCACCCGGGCCGGCCTCCTCGGCCCCGCTTCGTCGCTCTGGCCTGCCTGCTGTTGGCCCTGGCCGCCGCCGCGCAACTGGCCGCGCTGCCATTCACCTACTGGCACCAGGACTTCTTCCACCAGGCCGCCGCGTCCTTCGAGCCGGTGGGCGGGGTGGGCTTCGCCGCCCTGGGCAGCACCGCCGACCTGGCGGCTGACCTGTTGACCGCACTGCTGTCACTCGCACTCCTCGCGCTGGCCGCCGCCAACCTCGTGGGGGTGAACGGCGCGCGGATCGCGTCCTGGGCCACGGCGCCCTTCCTCGCCTGCTGCGCCACCGTCGGTGCGGTCCGGTCTCCCCGGCCGCTCTACTCCGTGTACTCCGCCGAGGACATCGACCGGATCACCGTGATGGCGCGGGACGCCATGCCGGGCTGGCTGGAGCCCCTGCTGCTCACCCTGGGCCTGGGCGCGCCGGTGGCGATAGTGGTCGCGCTGGTCCTGCTGGCCCTGCCTCCGGCACACGCCTTCTTCCGGCCGAGGCCCCCGGTCGACCCGCCGTGGCTGGCCCACCCGGGTGGCAACGCGCCGAAGAACTCAGTGCCAGGCGCGTAGCAGGGCGACCCCCGCCTCCAACTCCAACAGCTTGACCTTGCGGGGCAGGCCACCGCCGAAGCCGACCAGCTTGCCGCCCACGCCGACGATCCGGTGACACGGCACGATCACCGGGACCGGGTTCCGGTTGCAGGCCACACCCACCGCCCGGGCCGCCCCGGGATCGCCGACCAGGCGGGCCACCTCGCCGTACGTCAGCGTCTCGCCGTACGGAATCCGCGTCATCTCCCGCCACACGGCCCGCTCGAAGTCGGAGCCGCGTGGCATCGACACCGGGATGGTGAACGCGGTCAGCTCACCGGCGAAGTACGCCCTCAGCTCGGTCACCGCCTGCCGGGACAGCGCGTCGCCGGGCTGGTCGACCGCCGCGTCGACCCGGCCGAAGGCGGCGCCACAGACGTTCGTGCCGTCCGTGGCGACGGAGAACTCACCGATCGGCGAGTCGAGCACGGTCCAGCGCATCCACCCATTCTCCCCGACACCGCTACCAGCGTCGGGCCGAGCGCCACTCCTCGGCGGCCCGGATCGCCTCTTTCGCCGCAGCCCGTTCGGCGCGGGCCCGGTCGCGGTCGCGGAAACCCAGGTAGAGCTTGCGCCCGGCATAGATGGGGAGCAGCACAGCCCCGTAGAAGAGCACGACAGTTTCGTCGTTCGAGGCGAGCAGGTAGTAGGCGTAGTAGCCGGCGAGGGCACCACCGACACCGGCCAGTACCCGGTCGACCCGGGAAGTGGTGGCGAACGAGGTGACCGCGACGCCCAGCAGCACGACCGCGGTCACCGCCAGGCTGACGATGTAGATGACGACCACGGCGTTCGGGAGAATCGGGTCGGCCACGGGCAGGTCCTCTCGATGCGTGTTGACCGGGACGATCTGCCGGCGGCGTAGAAGATAACGCGCCTGAGCACCTGGCACCGCCCCCTTTTCGATCATCAGCAGAGAAAGATCCTTTCTGCGTCGAGCGCGACCGTCGGACGTTGCGCCACATCGCTACCGTGCAGGTCGTGGCAACGGGGACGCTCATCTTTCTGATCATCGGTGGGGCGGGCATCGGGGTGCTCGCGCTCGCCCTGCTCGGCACCGAGTTGCTCCATCTCGGCCACGCCGACGTGGACGGCCCGATCTCGGTCGAGACGGTCGCCGGCTTCGCCGGAGCCTTCGGTTTCGGTGCGGCCATCGTCAACGAACTGCTCGGCGCGCGTACGCCGGGAATGGTCGTCGGCGCGGTGGTCGGCGGCGTGCTCGCGGCCGTGCCCACCGGCTGGTTGGCCTCCCGGCTGAGCCGGGCGGCCCGGAACATGCGCACGGATCCCACCCCCACCCGCGACGACCTGGTCGGCGCGCTCGGCCTGGTCGTCACCCCGGTGCCGGCCAACGGGTACGGCGAGGTCCGCATTCGCCTCGCCGGCCAGCCGGTCAAGCTCAGCGCCCGCGCGGACCAGCCGATCCCGATCGGCGCCCAGGTCTTCGTCGTGCAGGCGCTCAGCGAGACCAGCGTGCACGTCGAGACCTACTGACCTCACCCCTCGTAGACGGGACTCCTTGTATGGCCCTACTCATCGCCATCGGTGGCGCAGTCGTCCTCGCGCTCATCCTGGTGCTCTTCGTCCTCTCCCGGATCAAGGTGGCCGGCCCGAACGAGGCGTTCATCGTCACCGGTCGCAAGGGCCGCACCACGCAGACCGCCGACGGCGGCCGGTCGACCGACACCTCGGGGCAGAAGGTCGTGCTCGGCGCGTCGGTGTTCGTGCTGCCGGTGGTGCAGAAGCTGCAGTCGCTCGACCTGTCCAGCCGACGCATCGACGTCGGCATCCGGGGCGCGGTGAGCAAGCAGGGCATCCGCGCCGACCTGCACGGCGTGGCGATCGTCAAGGTCGGCGGGACCGAGGACGCGATCCGGGCCGCCGCCCAGCGGTTCCTGCACCAACAGGACGAGATCGACAACTTCACCCGCGAGGTGCTCGCCGGTGCGCTGCGCTCGATCGTCGGCCGGCTCACCGTCGAGGAGGTCATCCGGGACCGGGCGGCGTTCGCGAGCGCGGTGGCCGAGGAGGCCGAACACTCGATGACCAACCAGGGTCTGGTGCTCGACACCTTCCAGCTCCAGGACATCCTCGCCGAGGGCTCCTACCTGCAGGACCTGGGTCGGCCGGAGGCCGCCCGGGTGCTCAAGGACGCGGCGATCGCCGAGGCGCGGGCCCGGCAGCAGGCCGAGCAGGAACGACTGCTCGCCGAGGAGGCCATCGCCGAGGCGAACCGGAACCTGGCCCTCAAGCAGGCCGGCATCCAGGCCGAGATCGACGCGGCGAAGGCGAAGTCCGCGGCGGCCGGCCCGCTCGCCCAGGCCGAACGGGACCAGGCGATCCTCTCCGAGCAGCAGAAGGTCGCCGAGCGCAACGCCGAACTCAAGCAGCGCCAACTCGACACCGAGGTCCGCAAGCCGGCCGACGCGGCCCGCTACAAGGTGGAGCAGGAGGCCGAGGCGGCCCGCAACGCGGCGGTGCTGCACGCCGACGCGCAGCGCCAGTCCGTCATCGCCGCCGCGCAGGCCTCCGCCGAGCAGGCCCGCCTCACCGGTGAGGGCGAACGGGCCCGCCGGGCCGCGCTCGCCGAGGCCAACGCCATCGAGGGCGCCAAGGAAGGTGAGGCCGAGCAGCGCCGACGCTCCGCGATCGCCGAGGCGGTGGAGCGGGAAGGGCAGGCCGACGCCGCGGCCATCCTGGCGAAGGGTGAGGCCGAGGCGGACGCGATGGCCCGCAAGGCCGAGGCGTTCGCCGCGTACGGCGAGGCGGCCGTGCTGGACCTGCTGGTCAGGGTGCTGCCGCAGGTCGTCGAGGCGGCCAGTGCGCCGATCGGGGCGATCGACAAGATGACTGTCATCTCCACCGACGGCGCGTCGTCGCTCACCAAGTCGGTGGCCGGCAACGTGGCCCAGGGCCTCCAACTGGGCAGTGACCTCACCGGGATCGACCTGCCCGGCCTGTTGGCGCGGCTCGCTGCGAGCCGGACCGCCGCCGACACCAGCGGCGCCACCACTGTCGACGGAAACGCCGTGGCGCGCTGACCTGACGGCCGGACCCGTGACGAGCGGCGCCCGCCGGCACCTTCCCCGAGGGAGAGGTGCCGGCGGGCGCCGGGGGTTGCGAACCGGTCAGGCGGGGTCGACGACGAACTGCTCGCCGACGCCGAGGCCCAGGGTTTCGCTCGCCCAGTCGATCGTCTGGTTGGGGATCAGCTGCGCGAGGCCCTCACTGCCGGCGCTGATCGCCTGCCCGTCGACGTAGGCGCGCAGGTAGACCGAGCCGTTGGCGTTGTAGTCGAGGAAGTCGAAGACCTCCCAGGTGTCGATCGTCGGACCGCTGGCCCGCAGCGGCGAGCTGCCGGCGCCCTCCGCCGAGACGTACTTGCCGTTGACGAGCGCGCGGAGGCCGAAGAACCCACCCTCCAGGTTGACGACCTCGAACTTCTCCCACGTGCTGACCGAGGTGACGAGCGGGGTGAGCGGGTCTTTGCCGGCAGCGTCGGCGGAGACGTACCTACCACTCGCCACCGACTTGATGCTGACCACCGGGGCCGGCGCCTCGACGAAGAACTTCTCCCAGGTGCTGATCGACGGCGCGCTCGCGGTCAACGCCGCGCCGCTGTTCGGTGCCGAGACGTACTTACCGTTGATCTTCGCCTTGAGGCTCACCGTGCCATCGGCGTTGTTGATGAGCTGGAACTGCTCCCAGGTGCTGACCGCCGGGCCCTCGGCCACCAACGGCTTGGTGCCCGCGCCGGTGGCGGAGACGTACTTGCCGTTGACCTTGGCGCGAAGCGCGACAAGGCCGCTGCCGGCGTCGACGACGTCGAACTTCTCCCAGGCCCCGAATGCCGGGCCGACAGCGGCGAGGGGCTTGCTGCCCGCAGCGTCGGCGGAGACGAACTTGCCGTTGGAGCGAGCCCGCAGGGCGTGTGAGCTACGCGCCGGGGAGGTGCTGCGGACGTTGAGCAGCCGATCGGTCGACCCCGCCGGGTCGTGCACCGCTCCGGCGACACCACCCGTGACGATCTGGTCACGCACCTGCTGCGGCGTCAGGTTCGGGTTGGCCTGCAGCAGCAGCGCCGCGGCACCCGCCACGTGCGGCGAGGCCATCGACGTACCGCTGATCGACAGCGTGCCATCGCTGGTGCCGGCGGCAGCGGAGACGATGCTCACGCCCGGGGCGAAGGTGTCGACGCAACTGCCGTAGTTCGAGAACCAGGCCCGGAAGTCGATCTTGTCGGTGGCGCCCACGGTGATCGCCGCCGGCACGCTTGCCGGCGAGACGTAACAGGCGTCCTGCATGCTGTTGCCCGCCGCCACCGCGTAGGTGATGCCGGTGCCGATCGAACGGCTGATGGCGTCGTTGACGGCCTGGTTGTTGCTGTTGAACCCGAGGCTCATGTTTGCCACCGCGGGCTTCACCGCGTTTGCGGTGACCCAGTCGATGCCGGAGAGGACCTGCTCGCTGGTGCCGCTGCCGGCACAGTTCAGGACACGCACGGCGACCAACTGGACGGCCTTCGCCACCCCGAAGGTGGTGCCGCCCACGGTGCCGGCGACGTGCGTGCCGTGCCCGTCGCAGTCCTGGGCGACGTCGTCCTGGTCGACGGCGTCCCACCCGTACCGGGCCCGCCCACCGAAGTCCTGGTGGGCGATGTCGATGCCGCTGTCCAGAACGTAGGCGGTGACGCCGCTGCCGGTCGTCGGGTACGTGTAGCTGTTGTCCCGCTTCGAGCCGCTCTGGTCGATCCGGTCGAGGCCCCAGGACGGCGGGTTGGTCTGGGTGTCGGTGGCCGAGAAGACCTGGACCTGCTCCACGTAGGACACCGCCGGGTCAGCGGCAAGCCGCTGCGCCTGCCGGCTGTTCATGGCCGCGGAATATCCGTTCAGGGCGCTGCTGAAGACCCGGCGAACGGTGCCCCCGTTGACCGCCGCGAGCGCGGACGCCTTGGCCTTGACCTCTTTCGAGCTGGCCTTCTTATCCTTCAGGACCACGATGTACCGGTCGGGCACCGCCTGCTGGGTGCTGGCGCCGCGCACCTCAGGTCGTTTGGCGGAGGGCTGGTCAGCCGGCGCGGCACCAGCGGCGCCCGCGCTGACGATGATGGTTGCGGAGGCGAGAGCGAGGCTCGCCACCGCCGAGCGGCGTATCACGCCACGACGCTTCACTTGATGATCTCCCCGTTGGTCGTCGCCCGTCCGACCCGAAAGTCGGGCGGGCGGAAATTCGGCGGCGGTGTTGGTCACCGCATGCCGACGGACGTCTGGACATCATGGATGAATGTCGAAGCGACAGGCTTCAGCCGTTCGGTCGATACGGCCCGTTTCGTCGTAACAATGCAGCGTCGAGACGGAGGCCTCCGTCAATCGACGAGACCCTCGGCGCGCGCCCAGCGCAGCAGTTCCACCTCTGCGGCGTCGCGGTCCAGCGGGCCGCGCTCGAGGCGCTGCTCCTTGAGGTGCTTCCACGCCCGCCCGACCACCGGCCCCGGCGGTACGCCGAGCAGCTCCATGATCGCGTTGCCGTCCAGGTCGGGTCGGACCCGCGCCAGGTCCTCCTCGGCCGCGATCCGGGCGATCCGATCCTCAAGCGCGTCGTAGTCGGCCGCGAGCTGGGCGGCCTTACGCCGGTTGCGGGTCGTGCAGTCGGAGCGGGTCAGCTTGTGCAGTCGGGGCAGCAGGTCACCGGCGTCGGCGACGTAGCGGCGGACCGCCGAGTCGGTCCACTCGCCCCGCCCGTACCCGTAGAAGCGCAGGTGCAGCGCGACAAGCGCGGTCACCTTCGCGGTGACCTCCTTCGGGTACCGCATCGCCTTCATCCGGGCCTTGGTCAGCCGGGCGCCGACCACCTCGTGGTGGTGGAAGCTGACCCGGCCGTCGGACCCGACCGCCTTCGTCGCCGGCTTGCCCACGTCGTGCAGGAGGGCGGCCATCCGCAGGATGAAGTCGCAGCCCTCCTCTTCGTGGGAGACCGCGTTCTCGACGACCGTCAACGTGTGCTCGTAGACGTCCTTGTGCTGGGCGTGCTCGTCGATCTCCAGCTTCAACCCGGTCAGCTCCGGCAGGAACCGCTCGGCCAGGCCGGTGTCGACGAGCAGCCGCAGCCCGGTGATCGGGTCCGCGCCGCAGAGCAGCTTGGTGAACTCGTCGCGGATCCGCTCGGCGGTGATCCGGTCCAGGTCGGCGGCCATCCTCGTCATCGCCAGGTGCACGTCCGGGTGCACCGCGAAACGCAGCTGCGCGGCGAACCGGGCGGCCCGCAGCATCCGCAGCGGGTCGTCGCCGAACGACTCACCGGGCGTGCTCGGGGTACGGATCACCTTGGCCGAGATGTCGCCGAGCCCGCCGTGCGGGTCGGTGAACCGGTGGTCCGGCAGGCTTACCGCCATGGCGTTGATGGTGAAGTCGCGCCGCTTCAGATCCTCGTCGAGGCTGGTGCCGTACACCACCACCGGGTTACGGCTGACCTGGTCGTACGACTCCGCGCGGAAGGTGGTGATCTCCAGCCGCAGGCCGTCGCGCTGCGCACCGATGGTGCCGAACTCCCGACCGGTCTCCCAGATCGACTCGGCCCAGCCCTTGATGATGCGCAGGGTCTCGTCGGGGTGCGCGTCGGTGCAGAAGTCGAGGTCGTCCCCGAGGCGACCGAGCAGGGCATCCCGGACCGAACCGCCCACCAGGTGCAGTTCGTGACCGGCACGGACGAAGCGACGGCCCAACTCGTCGGCGACCGGGGACACCCGGAGCAGTTCGGCGACGGCGTTGCGCTGCGCGCCGGTGAGTTCACGGCGGTCGGCGGCGTGGGGAGCGGAGGCTTCGGACATGGGATCGCCAGCTTATCGGGCCGGGGTGTGATCCGATCCGCCGGGCGCGGGTAACGAGTGGGGGTTGACTATGGTCTGTGGCGTGCGGGTCGGTGCCCGACTCGACGTACCCCTGGGAGGCTGGAGATGAGCGGCGGGCTCTACCGCAGCGCCAACGCCGCGAACGACGGCGGCCCTGACATCCGTCCCGGGGACGGTGCCACGTTCATCTCCGCCGAGCCGTTGAACCAGCCGGCCATGGAGTCGACCGCGCCGCCGCAGGAGCAGGTGGGCGAGGCGAGCGCAGCCACCAACAGCGCGGTGATGGCGATCGGCAGCCTGGTCAGCCGGGGCACGGGCTTCCTGCGGACGTTGGTGTTGACCGCCGCGCTGGGTGGGGCGCTCGTCGGTGACGCCTACACGACCGCGCAGATCCTGCCCGGGATGGTGTACGAGTTCCTGCTCGGCGGCATCCTCACAAGCGTGTTGATCCCGGTGCTGGTCCGTCGGCGCAAGGTCGACACCGACGGCGGCCAGGCGTACGCCCAGCGGTTGTTGACCTTGGCGGTGGTCACCCTGGCGGTGGCCGCGCTGGTCGCGGTGGCCGCCGCGACGCTGCTGACCAAGCTCTACACCAGCGACAACCGCGGGACGGATTACCAGGAGCTGGTCACCAACCTGTCGTACCTGATGTTGCCGATGATCTTCTTCACCGGTCTCAGTGCGCTGATCAGTGCGGTACTCAACACCCGCGGGCACTTCGCCGCCCCGATGTGGGCGCCGATCCTCAACAACATCGTGGTGATCGCCACCGCCGGGTTGTACATCGCGATCTTCGGCGCGGAGATCGTCAAGCCGGAGGAGATGACCCCCGGTCGGATCCTCCTGATCAGCGGTGGCACCCTGCTCGGTGTCGCGATCCAGGCCGCCGGCCTGCTGCCGGCGCTGCGCAAGGTCGGCTTCCGGTGGAAGCTCCGCTTCGACTTCCGTGCGCTCGGCCTGCGGGAGCTGGGCCGGCTCGGCGGCTGGATGTTCTGCTACGTGGCGGTCAGCCAGGTCGGCCTGATCGTGCTGTTCAACCTGCTCAACCGGGCGGGCGACGGGGACGCGGGCGCCCTGATCTACAACAACGTCTTCCTGCTGCTGATGATGGCGCACGGCATCATCGCCGTCTCGATCATCACCGCGTTGATGCCCCGGATGAGCGCCGCCGCCGCCGACGGCCGCTACGCCGACGTGGCCGCCGACCTGTCCCGGGGCACCCGGACGGTCTCCGCGGTGCTCGCTCCGATCGCCGTCTGCTACGCCGTGCTCGCCACCCCGCTGGCGGTGGTGCTGTTCCGCTACGGTGCGTTCAGCGACGAGAACGCCGCCGACACCTCGCTGGTGCTGCTGCTGGCCGCGCTCGCGCTGGTGCCGTTCGCGATCAGCCAGCTCTTCACCTTCGCCTTCTACGCCCTGCCGGACACCCGCACCCCGGCGTTGATCAACATTCCGGTCGTGGCGCTGCGGATCGGCGTGCAGATCGTGCTGTTCGCCGCGTTCGCCGCCCACTTCGCAGCGGCCGGGATGATGATCGGCAACGCTGTCTCGTACGTGGCGGCGGCGATCGGCTCCGCCTGGCTGCTCCGTCCACGGGTCGGCCGGATCGGGCTGGGCCGCATCATGCGCACCCTGGGCCGGGTCCTGGTCGCCGCGCTCGGCGCCGCGCTTGTCGGCCTGCTCGTGATCAACCTGCTGCCCGGTGGCGAAACGCCAAGCTGGGCCCAGGCCGTCATCCAACTGGTGATCGGCGGCGCGGTGATCGGCGGGACGTACCTGGGTCTGGCCATGCTGTTGCGGATCGGGGAGATCACCGAAGTGGTCGGGATGGTCCGCCGCCGGCTCGGTCGCTGAACGCCAGCTTCTGATTACAACAAGTTGGCATTCATACGGACCGTGACGGCGGATCACCAGGCTGGGGATGCTCCTGTGGATAACTCCGCGATTCGCCGGTCAACCACCGCTTCAGTCTGTGGATAACCAACCGTACGGCTGAGCGTGGCGACCCGATCGGTGGGAACGTACGAGGCAGCGCGAGCGCCACGCCAGCCCAGCCCCGGCGTCGGTCACTTGCGGTGAAGCCGTAGATTAGCTAGTACATGTGCCAGCAACGTGGCTGACAACGGTCGTAACCGGACGAGTTCGCCGACTGCCGGAACCCCGCCAGGTACGGCGGGAAGATGACATGTCGGAGAGACGGGCAACCCGGGTAAGGTCGCTCTCGACGGGTACGGCAGGGGCCGACGCTGGGCGTCGACACCGGTCGGCCGGTTCCTTCAACGGCAGAGCGGGAAGCCACATGCCCAGCAGTTCGGGTTCATCGATCGACACGATCACCGAGGGAGGACGGGTGACCCAGGTCGGCGAGGGTCAGGAGGCAGACGAAAGCACTCCTCCGGTCATGACCTTCGGTGCTCCCACGGCCGGTGAAGTCCTCGCCGAGCGGTACGAACTGGTTGAGCACATCAACAACGACAGCGCGGGTCGGCTGGTCTGGCGCGGGGTCGACGTCATCCTGCGCCGTCCCGTCGCCGTGGTGCTGCGTTACCCGGGTGGCGACTCCGCCACCGAGATGCTTCAGGCCGCCGTCGCGGCCAGCCGGGTCATCCACCCCAATCTGGTCGGCGTCTACGACGCGATCGACGAGGCCGACCGGGCGTACGTGGTGCGCGAGTGGGTCGACGGGCAGTCCCTGCGGGACCTGGCCGCCGACGGCCCACTGGACCCGGCTCGGGCCACCGCCATCGGCAACGCCGTGGCGAGTGCGCTCGCCGCGGTGCACGCCACCGGGATGGTGCACGGCAACGTCCACCCGGGCACTGTCATGATCAGTGACGAGGGCCGGGTGGTGCTCGCCGACGCCCGCACCGACGGCGCCGACAGCCAGGAGAACGACATCCGGGCGGTGGGCGGGGTCCTCTACTTCGCGCTCACCGGTTCCTGGCCGCACGCCGAGGCGCCGCTGCGCGGTGCCACCGCCGGCCACGGCCGTGCCGCCATTCCGGACGCCGTCCGGGACGCCGCCGGCGCCATCGCCGCACCCCGTCAGGTGCGCGCGGGCGTTCCGGCGTACCTGGACGACCTGACCATGGATCTTCTCGACGCGGAGATCGCGCCGCCGTCCTCGGACGTGCTCGCCGCCGAGTTGGCGCGACTCGACGTGCCGGCGGAGGAGGAGCACTACCTCGACAACAGCGGCCCGCTGCGGTTCGCCGCCGAGACCGGGGAAGAGCCGTCGCCGCTCGCCGCCGCCGGGGGTCGCAAGGTCGCCGTCGGCATCGCCGGCCTGCTGGCCGTCGCCCTTGTCGGTCTGCTGATCGGGATCATCGCGCTGGGCGGCGACGACAAGGACCCGCAGTCCAACCCGGTTGCCGCGCCGACCTCCAGTGCCCCGGCCGGCGCCGCCACCCCGGCTGCCGCTACGGCTCGCAAGCTGACGGTGAAGGACGTCCGGATCATCGACCCGGACAGCAAGAACCGCAGTGAGATCGACGGTGCCAAGAAGATCATCGATGGTGACGAGGACAAGGGCTGGGAGACCGAGACCTACGTGAACAAGCCCAACTTCGGCAACCTGAAGTCGGGCATGGGCGTCTGGATCGACCTCGGCGAACCGCACACCGTCAAGTCGGTGCAGGCGGTGTTGTCCGCCACCAACGCGTCGGCCCGGCTGCTCGCCGGCACGACCAACCCGCCGTCCAGCTCCAGCGGCGACAAGCAGTTGGTCGAGAGCTACAAGACCGCCATCGGCCAGCCGTTCGAGGACCACGACGGCACCACCATGACGTTCAACGGCTTCGACGCCGACAAGAAATACCAGTACCTGCTGTTCTGGATCACCGAGTTGGCTCCGGCCGAGGGTGGGTTCAAGCTGGGGGTGCAGGAGATCACGGTCCAGGGGTCGTGATCCGGGCACCACGATCCGGACCCCGCACCCGCTGGACGCGGTGATGGACGCGCGTGCGGCAGCAACGGACCTGGAGCTGTTGCGCGCGCACGTCTCCGGCGACCGGGACGCCTTCGCCGAGCTGTTCCACAGGCACCGCGACCGGTTGTGGGCGGTGGCCCTGCGGACGCTCGGCGACCGCGAGGAGGCAGCCGACGCACTCCAGGACGCCCTGCTGTCGGCTCATCGGGCGGCGGCCCGATTCCGGGGTGACTCCGCCGTCACCACCTGGCTGCACCGGATCGTGGTGAACGCCTGCCTGGACCGGATCCGACGCCGGCAGTCGCACCCCACCGTGCCGCTGCCGGACGGCAACCGGGCCGCGGACGGATCGGGCACCGGAGGGCTGGAGCCAGCGGCCCCGGCCGAGGACCACGACACCGTGCTTGTGGTCCGCGAGGCGCTCGCCGCGCTGCCCCTCGATCAACGCGCCGCGCTGGTGCTCGTCGACGTGCAGGGCTATCCGGTCGCCGAGGTTGCCCGCATCCTCGGCGTCGCCGAGGGGACGGTGAAGAGCCGGTGCGCCCGGGGTCGGGCGCGGCTGGCGGTGCTGCTCGGGCATCTCCGCCCCGCTGCCGGCGCGACGCCGTCCACCCGACTGGACCCCGCCGCCCCGGTCATCGGCGTGCCCGGCGTCACGCCGGGGAACCCCGGCCCGGTGGAGGGCGTCGGATCGGGGTCGGGCCGGTTCCGGCGCGACGCCAACCAGGAGGACACGTGACGACCGAGGGGTTCCGGGAGGTCGACGCCGACCTCCTCGCTGACTACCTCGGCGGGGCGTTGGTCGGCACCCCGCAGCAGGACGAGGTCGCCCGACTGGTCTCCGCTGACCCGTCCTGGGCCGAGGCCCACGCGCTGCTGGCCTCTGCCGTGACCGAGGTTCGGACGGACCTGACCCGGTGGGCCGAGCCCTCTGCGGAGATGCCGTCGGCGATCACCGACCGTCTCCTTGCCGCGCTGGCCTCTGCCGGGCCGACGAACGACACCTCCACCGTCTCCCGGCCCGGCGTCGATCCGGACGGTGACGCGCCGACACCGTTGGTCGTGCCCGCGCAGGGCGGAGCCGGTCGCCGGCCGGCCGTTCCCCCGCCCGGCGGGGCGGCGCGCCGGGCGTCCAGCGGTCCGGGCCGCCGCCAGCACGGCTGGGCCCGCCGCCACGCGCCGGTGGCCGCCGCCGTCATCGCCGTCATCGCCGTCGCGCTTGGCCTCAACCAACTGTCGACGCTCACCTCGGAGGACTCCGGCAGCACCAGCACCATGGACCGGCCGGCCAGCGCGCCCGAGGACGCCGCAGGGGCCGGCACGGTCCGCACCACCGGGCCGACACTGCGCAGCGGTACGAACTACACCCCGCAGACCCTCGGCAACGGCTACGGCACGGACGCGCCGAGCGCACCGGCTGCGAGTCGGGCGACCGACGACACCCTCAGCGAGCAGCCGGGGGTGGATGCCGAGGGCGGCCGCCGCCCCTCCCCGGACGGGTCGAACCAGCTGGCCCGGTTGACCGACGAGGCCGCGCTGACCACCTGCCTGGCCACCGTCGCGGCGGAGCACGGGGCGGCCCCGCTGGTGGTCGAGGTCATCGACTACGCGCGGTTCCAGGGCGACCAGGCGCTTGTCATTCGTTTCACCGATGCGACCGGGGCCCGGTGGGCCTGGGTGAGCGGCCCGGAGTGCGGAGTGCCCGGGTCCGGCTCGGACAGCCGGTATTCGGCGCGGGTAGGGTGAATCCCACGGTCGATGGCACGATGACCACCCGCGTGACCTGACCCACCGGATGCCCGGCTCGGGAATCCCCGGTTCGTACGATGACGTTCTGGAAGTCAGCTGCCGGCCCCACCCAGGCGTCGGCAACTCGGATCAGCATCGGTGCTCGCGCCGACGCCGAACACACACAACTCGGGAGACGGCAGTGGACGAGGTCCGCAACCTGATCATCATCGGCTCCGGGCCGGCCGGTTACACAGCGGCGGTCTACGCCGCGCGCGCCAACCTGAAGCCGCTGATCATTGAGGGCGTGCAGTCCGGTGGCGCGTTGATGACCACCACCGAGGTGGAAAACTTCCCCGGCTTCGCCGACGGCATCCTCGGCCCCGAGCTGATGGACAACATGCGCAAGCAGGCCGAGCGGTTCGGCGCCGAGTTCCTCACCGACGACGTGACCCGGGTCGAGCTGGTGGACACCGGCGACGCCGGCTCCGGCGCGGTGAGCACCGTCTGGGTCGGCGAGACCGCCTACCGGGCGCGATCCATCATCCTCTCCACAGGTTCGGCCTGGCGTCCGCTGGGCGTGCCCGGCGAGCAGGAATACCTGGGCCACGGCGTCTCGGCGTGTGCCACCTGTGACGGCTTCTTCTTCCGCAACCAGCAGATCGTGGTCGTCGGCGGCGGCGACTCGGCGATGGAGGAGGCCACCTTCCTCACCCGCTTCGCGGAGTCGGTCACCATCATCCACCGCCGCGACTCGTTCCGGGCCAGCAAGATCATGGCCGACCGGGCGCTGAGCAACGAGAAGATCAAGGTCGAGTGGAACAGCACCGTCGAGGAGATCCTCGGCGACGACGGCAAGGTCACCGGCGTACGCGTCCGCAACGTGCACACCGGCGAGACCAAGGTGATGGACGTGACCGGCGTCTTCGTCGCCATCGGTCACGACCCTCGCAGCGAGCTGTTCCAGGGCCAGGTCGAGCTGGACGACGAGGGCTACGTGAAGGTCCACGCCCCGAGCACCCGCACCAACGTGCCAGGTGTCTTCGCCGCGGGCGACGTGGTCGACCACACCTACCGTCAGGCGATCACCGCGGCCGGCACCGGTTGTGCCGCCGCGCTCGACGCCGAGCGGTTCATCGCGACGCTCAGCTGAAACAAGGAACACATCCCGGAGGAGGGGCATAGTGGGAACAACCAAGGCGGTCACGGACAAGAGCTTCGTCGCTGACGTGCTGCAGGCCGACAAGCCGGTGCTGGTGGACTTCTGGGCGGAGTGGTGCGGGCCGTGCCGCAAGGTGTCGCCGCTGCTCGAGGAGATCGCCCGGGAGATGGGTGACCAGGTCACCATCGTCAAGCTCAACATCGACGAGAACCCGGAGACCGCGCGGGCCTACCGGGTGATGTCGGTGCCGACGCTCACCGTCTTCAAGAACGGCCAGCCGGTCCAGTCGATCGCTGGTGCCAAGCCGAAGGGCGAGCTGGTCCGGCTCATCGAATCGGCTCTCTGACCAGCAGAAACATCAAACGAACCCCGTACCCGCCCACCGGGTGCGGGGTTCGGCGTCTTCCCGGCCGTACCGTCGACGTATTTCTCGGCCCGGCCACCTCGCCGCCCCGCAACGCATAGCCTCAAGCCTGGGCCGCCCGGCCAGCCAGCGTCGTGCAGAGGGGGTCGTGCGTGCGTCCGATCCGACCCGGTGACCGGGGACCCGCGGTCACGGAGATCCGTACCATCCTGACCGGCCTCGAACTTCTCGCCGCCGACGGCCCGCACACCGACGAGTTCGACCTCGACACCGAGCGGGCGGTCCGCGCGTTCCAGCAGTCGCGAGGGCTCAGCGTGGACGGCCGGGTCGGAGCGGAGACCTGGCGCGCTCTGGACGCCGCCCGCTGGCGGCTCGGCGCCCGCACCCTCTACCACGCCGTCCCCGAGCCGCTCACCGGCGAGGACGTCCGGTCGCTGCAGGAGCGACTGCTGGAGATGGGGTACGACGCGGGCCGCGCGGACGCCATCTACGGTGTCCGGACCTCCCGGGCGCTGGCCCAGTTCCAGCGGGAGGTAGGGCTCACCCCGGACGGCTCCTGCGGACCACACACCATGAACGCCCTGCGCCGGATCGGCCGCAAGGTCGTCGGTGGTCGGCCACAGTGGCTCCGCGAGTCAGACGCGATCCGGCAGTCCGGGCCCGCGCTGGTCGGCAAGACAGTCGTCATCGACCCGGGGCACGGCGGCACCGACCCCGGGATGGTGGTGCCCGACGGCTCGCTGCGCTGGACCGAGGCGGACCTGGTGCACGACCTGGCCAGCCGGCTGGAGGGGCGGCTCGCCGCCTCCGGGGTACGCGTGCAGCTCACCCGGGGGCCGTCGCCCGACAGCTGCCTGCCGGACACCGAACGGGCCCTGCTCGCGAACTCGCTCGGTGCCGACGTCTTCATCTCGCTGCACCTGGACGGTCACGCCAACCCGGACGCGGAAGGCGTCGCGACCTACCACTACGGCACCGACAACGGGGTGACCTCGGCGACGGGTGAACGCCTGGCGGGGCTGGTGCAGCGGGAGATCGTCGCCCGCACCGGGCTGCGGGACTGCCGCACCCACGCCAAGACGTGGGAGTTGCTGCGACTGACGCGGATGCCCGCCGTCCGGGTCGAGGTCGGCTACCTCACCTCGCCGACCGACCGCGCGCACCTTGTCGACCCCCGGTTCCGGGACCGGGTGGTGGAGGCGATCGTCGCCGCGGTGCAGCGGATGTACTACCCCGTCGAGCGGGACGTGCCGACCGGGTCGCTCGACGTCAGCGAACTGCGTGCCGTCGTGACCGCCGGCACGGTGGTCGACTGAGCCGTCGCCGACGTCAGCCGTTCGTGGAACGGGTGGCCGGGGCGGGACGGACCGGCCGGAGCAGGGTCTCCGGGCTCATCGACCCGAGCAGCTTCTCCAACGCGTACTCGACGTCGGACTTCCAGCTCAGCGCCGTACGCAGCTCGAGACGCAGCCGAGGGAAGCGCGGGTGCGGACGGACGGTCTTGAAGCCCACGGAGAGGAAGAAGTCGACCGGGGCGACGCAACCACCGGCCGGGTCGTCGGCGTTGCCGAACTTGGCATCACCGAACGCCTCGATCGCCTTGATCCCGCGCTTGGTGAGGTCCCGGGCGACCCCCTGCACCAGCATTCGCCCCAACCCACCGCCGGCGAACGCGGCGACGACGTTGGCCGTCATCAACAGCACCGCGTCCGCGGAGACCGGTGAGGTCGGGAAGGCCATCGAACGGGGCACGTAGGCGGGCGGGGCGTACATCACGAAACCGGCCGGCATGCCGTCGACGTACGCGAGTTTGCCGCAGGAGCCCCACTCCAGCAGCGTCTGGGAGACCCACGCCTCCTTCTCCAGGCCCGGGTCACCGGCCGCGCAGGCCCGGTCCGCGGAGACCGGATCGAGCTCCCAGTAGACGCACTGCCGACATGGGCGCGGGAGGTCCTCCAACGTGTCGAGGGTCAGGCTGACCAGACGTCGCGACATATGGCGCATCCCCACAATAGGCTCGGTGGTGAGACCGGCATGGAACGACAGCGCCGCCTTCCTGCCCCCGACGAGCGATCGTACGCCGCCGATCGGCGATGCGGGAGGGGACGCGCAGATGCCCACCGCTGCGGGGGACGCCGACGACGGTCCGCCATGTGGTCGATCTGCCTCGGCACGGCAGCAGCCCGCCGCAGGCGGACTAGGATCGACAATCGGTGTGTCCGCCGCCATGGTCAGCGGCGTGCGGGGTACCCGGGGCGGGAACCACCCGAGCAGCGATCGAGGTGAGGTCATGACCGGCACGACACTCGACGACTACACCGACCGGTACGCCCGGCGGGTCCGCGGCATGACCGCCTCGGAGATCCGAGCACTGTTCGCGGTGGCCAGTCGTCCGGAGGTCGTCTCGCTCGCTGGCGGTGCACCGTACATTGCCGCCCTTCCGCTGGACGCGGTCGGCGAGATGCTCGGCCGGCTCGGCTCCGAGCACGGCGTGAGCACCCTTCAGTACGGCATCGGTCAGGGCACCCTCGATCTGCGCGAGCGGATCTGCGAGGTGATGTCGCTCTCCGGGATCGACGCCGCGTGCGGGGCCTCGCCGGAGGACGTCGTGGTCACCGTGGGCGGGCAGCAGGCACTCGACCTGGTCGCCCGGCTCTTCCTCGACCCGGGCGACGTGGTGCTCGCCGAGGGGCCGACGTACGTCGGGGCGCTCGGCGTGTTTCAGGCCGCCCAGGCGCAGGTCGTCCACGTACCGATGGACGAGGACGGGCTGATCCCGGAGGCGCTGGAGACGGCCATCGCCGACCTGGCCCGCGCGGGCCAGCGGGTGAAGTTCCTCTACACGATCCCCACCTACCAGAACCCGACAGGTGTGACGCTCAGCGAGGAGCGCCGGGAACGGGTGCTCGACATCTGCGAGCGCGCCGGCCTGCTCGTCGTCGAGGACGACCCGTACGGTCAACTGGGGTTCGAGGGTGAGGCCCCGGCTCCGCTGCGGGCCCGCCGCCGGGACGGCGTCTTCTACCTCAGCACCTTCTCCAAGACCTTCGCCCCGGGGCTGCGGGTCGGCTGGATCCTGGCGCCGCACGCGGTCCGCGACAAACTGGTGATCGCCAGCGAGGCGCAGATCCTCTGCCCGAGCGGTTTCGCCCAGGCCGCAGTGGCCACCTACCTGCGCACGATGCCCTGGCGGCAGCAGCTCAAGGTCTACCGCGAGGTCTACCGGGAACGCCGGGACGCCCTGCTCGACGCCATGGCCGACCTGATGCCCGAGGGCACCAACTGGACCACGCCGACCGGCGGTCTCTTCGTCTGGGCCACCCTGCCCGACGGGCTCGACTCGAAGGCCATGATGCCGCGCGCGGTCGCCGCTCGGGTCGCCTACGTCCCCGGCACGGGCTTCTACGCCGACGGCACCGGCACCGGCGCCATGCGGCTCAATTTCAGCTTCCCGCCGCCCGAGCGGATCCGCGAGGGCGTCCGCCGGTTGGCTGGTGTCATGGAGCAGGAGATCGCGATGCGCCGGGTCTTCGGCGCGGTGGGTGGCGCCGGCGGCCGACGTGGCCGGGCCGGCTCCGACGTGCCCGGGCCCGACTTGGCATGATGCCGGCATGGGTACGACCGCCGAGCGCCTCCTCGTGACCGATTCCGCTGTCGCGGCCGACCTGCGCGTCGTGGTGCTCGCGGGTGGGCTCTCCTACGAACGGGACGTGTCGCTGCGCTCCGGTCGTCGGGTGCTCGACGCGCTGCGCGCCGTCGGGGTGGAGGCCGAGCTTCGCGACGCGGACGTGGCGCTGTTGCCGGCGCTCGCGGCCGACCCGCCGGACGCGGTGGTCATCGCACTGCACGGCGCGACCGGCGAGGACGGCTCACTGCGCGGAGTGCTGGATCTCTGCGACATCCCGTACGTCGGCTGCGACGCCCGAGCTTCCCGGGTCGCCTGGGACAAGCCCTCGGCCAAGGCAGTGCTCCGCGAGGCCGGCATCCCCACCCCGGACTGGGTGGCGCTCCCGCACGACCGGTTCTCCGAGCTTGGCGCGGTCGCCGTCCTGGACCGGATCGTCGACCGCCTGGGTGTCCCCCTGATGGTCAAGCCGGCGCAGGGCGGGTCCGGGCTGGGTGGGGCCGTGGTCCGGGACGCCGCCGCATTGCCCGCCGCCATGGTCGGCTGCTTCGCGTACTACTCCACGGCACTCGTCGAGCGGTACGTGTCGGGGATGGACGTGGCGGTCTCCGTCGTCGACCTCGGTGACGGCCCGCAGGCCCTACCGCCGGTCGAGATCGTCCCGCGCAACGGCGTGTACGACTACGCTGCCCGCTACACCGCAGGACGTACCACCTGGCACGCCCCGGCCCGACTGGACCCGGAGGTGGCTGTCCGGGTCGCTGACGTGGCTCTCGCCGCACACACCGCGCTCGGTCTACGGGATCTCTCTCGGGTGGACGTGATCGTGGACGCGGCCGGCCAACCGCACGTCCTGGAGGTCAACGTCTCGCCGGGCATGACTGAGACGTCACTGCTCCCGCTCGCCGTGCAGGCGGCCGGGCTGGACTTCGGCCGACTCCTCGGCACCCTGGTCGCCCGGGCGGCGGCCCGCCTCGCCGCCCACTGACCTACCGCGCTGCACCGCCCGCGGGTCGGCCAGAGGTAGACCCGACGGGGTCCAACCTCATGGCCGGTTCCGGGTCAGCGGCTCGCGCGTACGTCCGGAGTGCCGCTGCCGTTGGTGCGCGCGTCTCCGCCCGCAGTGTTGGTCTCCCCGTCGCCGGACTCCGGAACGGTCTTGCTGACGGCATCCCCGTCGGCGGGAGCGGGGTGGACGGGGGTCCCTGTCGTGGCGGCACTGTCGGTCGACGCGCTGTCGGTCGACGCGCTGTCAGATGCGGCGGTGCCGGATGCGGCGGTGGGGGCCGGGATGTCAGCGGCCAGGGTGCCGGGCGGGTTGGTGGCGGATGCCGGCCGATCGGAGTCGGTCGCCGAACCGCTCTCCATAGCCGGCCGAGCCGGCTCGGCCGATTGGTCGGTGACTGTCGCCGTCGGGCCGGCGTCCGTGCCCACGACCGGTTCGAGCGGGGGCGCGCTGTCGGCGTCGGTCGAACCTGGAGTCGAGTCGAGCGCCGGCTCCGGGATCTCCTCTGCCGCCTCGATGACCGAAACCGCCTCAGCGGCCGCTGCGGCTGCGGCGGCCTCCGCTGCGGCAGCGGCATCCGCGGCCGCGGACTGCGCAAGCAGACTCGACGGTGCCTGCCACTGGATGCGGGGCGGCTCGGCGAGCGGACGGCCGCCGAACTCGGCGAGCCAGGCGGCCACCAGCGCCAGATTCTCCCGCCACTGTGCCTCGGAAATCGGCGGCAGGATCGAGTCCCACAGGGACAGGAACGTCCCCCGCAGTTGAAGGCGGCCGTACGGACGGGCGAGGAACCACATGTGCAGATGAGCCGAGCCGTCGCCCCAGCGGTTGACGTGCACCCGCGCCACGCCGTCGAGCGACCGGATGGCCCGCTCCAGACGTACGGTCATCACCCCGAGCTCGGCGGCCAGGAGGTTCGGCAGGTCGCCGAGGTCGAGGTGGCTCCGAGACTCGAGGATGAGCACCATGGGCAGGCCGGTGGGCCGGTCCATGGCGCGTACCCGCCACCGTTCGCCCACCCAGATGTAGGCGTCGTCGGGTGCGTTGCAGGCGGTGCATTCCCGGAGACCCTCGCCCTTCCGGGGCGGTTCGACCGGGACCGGATCATCGAGATGCTTCACGTGGAGGTCGCCCTCGAAGGGGAACGACGGCCACTGGGTGAAGTCCGGGACTGAGGGAGGGGTGTCGTGCACGACGCTGACCCTAACCGAGTCTGGCACCGCTGTCCCTACCTGTTCGAGCCGTCCTGGACCCCCGGATCGGTGCCCGTCGTCCGCCGAGACCGCGAAGTCGCACAGGCCCCGAGAGGCGATATCCACAGGCTGCCGAGATCCTGAACACAGGCCGTCATCCACAGGTCCACACCCGCTCCCACGCGCTGTTTCACGTGAAACGGGGGGTGCCTGTGGACAACCGGTGTGGATAACTTTTTGGCCACTCGGTCGTTGTCCGCGAACCACCAGATCGCCGGCGTCGGCCATTCCCGGGTCCCGCTCTGGACGGGTCGCCTCCGATCGCAGCGCGGGCCGCAGCCGATGCGACATCCGCCGACCCACCGCCCGCCACCGACTCACGGCACGGCCCCGGGTAGACGGCTGGTCCGCTCGCCGTACCGTGTCGGCGCGGGCCCTCGACCCAGCGCCGGAACCGCCGGCAGCTCTCGCTCCGGGAAGCGGCAACCGACCCCACGTCGGACCTCCGATGGCGCGTTGACGCCGCAGGCACGCCACTCCGAGGTCGCGGGGTTCGGCTGCCCCCCGAACCGGGGGTCTCTGTTTCACGTGAAACGAGGCGCGCGGTGCCGAGTCGCCGGCTAGCGCCCCGCTGCCTCAGTCGGCTATCGGCGGGTGCCGCCAGACCACCACGCCCACGTGCTCAGCCGCGCCCATGGGGTTGACCATCGAAAGGGCGTTCCGCGCCACTCAGCGGCTCACTGACGCTTCAGGCAATGCAAGGGGTGGTTGCGGTCGAGTGAGCCAATCCGAAGCCTTCAGCGAGACGCCCAGCGGGCCGCCGTCACCGCATCCGCCCGCGGGGGCCGCTGCCCGGTAGTACCGCCCCGGCGTCGCCCCACCCGCCGCGTCCGCCGCCACCCACCCGTCGCCCACTCGCTGCGCCCGCCGCCGCCCGCCCGTCGCCCGCCCGCCCGTCGCCCGCCCGCCCGCTCGCCGCCCGCCCGCCCGTTGCCCGCTTGCCGCCGCCCACTCGCCCTCCGCTCAGGCCGCCCGCCCGCTGCCGCCGACCCCATCGCCCGCCGTCGCCCGTCCGCGGTAGTGGTTGCGAACAACAGGCACGCGCACCGCTCCGGCTGACAGCGCAGCGCATCCGAAGTCGGGTCGGCGTGGGTCTTCCGCCCCTGCCCCCACAGCACCTCATCGCGGCGGACAGGGTGAGCCGGGGTGTGACCGAGGGTTCGAGGACGAACGACGCCTCGTCGGGTGCGTGGATCGGCTGAAGCGTTCGGCCACCGCCGTTTCACGTGAAACCCGGCGACCCGCGCCGGCGCCGCGCCGCGCCGGGACGACCTCAGCACTCGGATACCGCAGATCGAAGCGACCCGGCAACCCGGCAACCCGGCAACCCGGCAACCCGGCAACCCGGCAACCCGGCAACCCGGCAACCCGGCAACGCAGAACGGCCGCGCCCCCGTGTGGGTGACGCGGCCGTTGTACCGGGAGTACGGGGGTCAGTCCCCGCTCTCCTCCTCCTGCTGCACGCCGATGATCCCGACGATCCGCTCGAGGTCGTCGACGGTGGCGAACTCGATCGTGATCTTGCCCTTGCTGCGACCGATGTCCACCTTCACCCGGGTGTCGAACCGGTCGGAGAGCCGATCGGCGAGATCGGTCAGGGCGGGCGCGTGTGCCTTGGGTCGCCGCTTCGCGGCCTGACCCTTCGCCGACCCGTCGTTGAGTGCCAGGGCCACGATCTCCTCGGTCGCCCGAACCGACAGCCCTTCGGCCACGATCCGCAGGGCCAGCTGCTCCTGCGCCTCCGCCTCGTCGAGGCTCAGCAGAGCGCGGGCGTGCCCGGCCGACAGGATGCCGGCGGCGACCCGGCGCTGCACCTGCGCGGGCAGGTTCAGCAGTCGGATCGTGTTGGAGATCTGCGGGCGACTGCGGCCGATCCGGCGGGCCAGCTCCTCGTGGGTTGCCCCGAACTCCTCCAGCAGTTGCTGGTAGGCGGCGGCCTCTTCCAGAGGGTTCAGGTTGGCGCGGTGGATGTTCTCCAGCAGGGCGTCGCGGAGCATCGCGTCGTCGCGAGTGTCCCGGACGATCGCCGGGATGCTCTCCCGCCCCACCGCCTGGGCGGCCCGCCAGCGCCGCTCGCCCATCACGAGTTCGTACTTCTCGTCGTCGAGCTGCCGAACGACGATGGGCTGGAGGAAGCCGACCTCCTGGATCGAGGTCTTCAGCTCCTCCAGTGCCTCCTCGTCGAAGATCTGGCGGGGCTGCTTCGGGTTGGGGATGATCGCGTCGACCGGGATCTCGGCGAATCGAGCACCGGGCACCGGGCTGAGCACGGGCTCCGGCTCGCGGACCGGCGCTGCTGAGGGCGCCGTGGCGACGGCGACGGCGCTCCCGTCGTCCATCGGTTCGTGCTCCGGCTCAGCCGTCGCGGTGCCGGCGGCATCCGGCGCCGGCCCGGTCGGGATCAGAGCCCCCAGGCCCCTACCCAGACCGCCCCGAGGACGGTTCTTCATGCCACGCCTCCAAGCGACTCGTCCGCACTACGCATTCCGGCCCACCGGCTCCTTGACGCCCCGCTCGGCGATCTCCTGGGCGGCCTCGAAGTAACTCGTGGCACCCCGCGATCCGGGATCGTAGGTCATCACCGACTGGCCGTAGCTCGGCGCCTCGGAGACCCGGACGTTGCGGGGGATGACCGCCTGGAGGACCTTGTCGCCGAAGTGGTTCCGGACGTCCTGCTCGACGGCGTCGGCCAACCGGGTGCGACGGTCGTACATGGTCAGCAGGATGGTCGAGACGTCGAGCTTCGGGTTGAGGTGCTGGCGTACCAGGTTGATGTTGTTGATCAGCTGGTTGAGCCCCTCAAGCGCGTAGTACTCGCACTGGATCGGGATCAGCACCTCCTGCGCGGCAACCAGAGCGTTGACCGTGAGCAGACCGAGCGAGGGCGGGCAGTCGATGAAGACGTAGTCGAACTCGCCCGGGTAGGCGGCGATCGCCCGGTCCAGACGCGACTCCCGGGCCACCACCGACACCAGCTCGATCTCGGCGCCGGCCAGGTCGATGGTCGCGGGTACGCACCAGAGGTTGGGGATGCCCTCGACCGCCTGTGCCACCTCGGCCAGCGGGACGCTGTTGATCAGGCAGTCGTACACGTCTGGGATTCCGGTGTGGTGTGGGACGTTGAGCCCGGTCGAGGCGTTGCCCTGCGGGTCGAGGTCGACCACGAGCACCCGGTTGCCGTGCAGGGCGAGCGCCACCGCAAGGTTGACGGTGGTGGTGGTCTTACCCACGCCGCCCTTCTGGTTGGCGACGCACATGACCCGGGTCCGGTCCGGCCGAGGCATGGTCACCTCGCCACTGGGATTCAGGATCTGCACGGCGCGCATCGCCTCCATAGCCAACGGTGGGTCATCCTCTTCGCGCGTCGGGGTTTCACGTGAAACGTACGTGGGGTCGGCCGCCACGGCAGCCAACGACTCGGTCGAAGCGACCGGTGCGGCGGCGACCACTGGTGCGGCGTCCCGAACGACCGCCGCGGTGGGCTGGTGCGGGACTGCCGGCTCGAAGCGCACCGCAGCGGCGGTGTTGCGGCGACCCGAGGTCGACCGCACCTCGGCGGCGTTTACCGGTCGACTCGATGCCTCAGGTGGCCGGCGGACACCCGCCGACTCCGGAGTGCCCGCGCCCTCCGGCCGCCCCGAGCCCGACGGCGGGTCCAGCGTCGCCGGCGGATCGCCGTCAATGGGTCGAGTCGATGGCCCGGTCGCGCCGGGCGACCAGCTCGGGTAGTCGGTTTCACGTGAAACGGGATCGCTTGTCGACCCGGTCACGCGTGGATCGTCGTACCTGCCGTCGTCATGCACCTGTCATCCCTGCCCGCTTCGGATGGTCGGTCCGCGCCCCGGTCAACTTGGCCGCACCACGCCCGCAACCCGGAGCGTACGGCCCACGGGAGCGGTCGGAGACCCGCGACGTCCGTCACCCGCTCCACACTATCGACGCGCGGTCAGCCTACGGCGGACAGGCGCGGCCGGTCCACGTCGGGTTCTCATCCCCTCGTCCATCCGTACCGGTACAACGAGGCAACCCACCGGCCGGAAGCCCGATGGCACGAAGTGTCAGCCTCGGCGGGGGCGCCCGGAACGGGCGCGCTTCTTGGCCGCCGGACGGGCCGGGCCGACCATCCGCTCACGCACGACCTCCACCACAGTGGTGGGCGGATCGACCACCCCGACGCCGCAGAGCCGCACGGTCGGCTCCCCGCCGCCGAGCCGCGCCACCACCTCGGCGTGCTCCTCGATCTCCGCCGCGGCGGACGACCCCTTGAGCGCCAGCAGGCGGCCACCGCGAACCGCCAGAGGGAGGCTCCAGCCCGCGAGCCGATCCAGGGGCGCGACCGCGCGGGCGGTCACCACGTCTCCACTGATCGGATCTCGACCGCTCGATCCGCTTGCTGCCTCGTCGGCCCGGCCGCGGAACACGCGGACCGACTTGGCCAGACCGAGCCGTTCCACGACCTCGATCAGGAACGACGTCCGTCGGGCGAGTGGCTCGATCAGGGTCACCGTCAGGTCGGGGCGGGCGATGGCCAGCACGAGACCCGGCAGACCGGCGCCGGACCCGACGTCAAGCACCGTCGCGCCGGACGGGATCCGCTCGGCGACCGCCGCGCAGTTGAGCAGGTGCCGATCCCAGATGCGAGGTGCCTCCCGGGGGCCGATCAGACCGCGGACCACGCCGTCGGTGGCAAGCAGTTCGGCGTACGCGGCGGCCAGGTCGAGGCGGTCACCGAAGAGGGTGAGCGCGGCCGGCGCCAACTCGGGCGGCAACGCCGCGTCGGCCGGGGACGGGGCAGTGTCCCGCCCGGTCGAGTCGGCGTCGACCTCGGAGGCAGCAGGGCGGACAGCGGACGGCCCGGGCGGTGTGCCGCCCGGGCCGGACACGGCGTCGGCCGTGGCGTCGTCGTGGGTCACCCGGTCAGTCCGCCGGCCGTACGACGATGCGCCGGTTCGGCTCCACACCCTCGGACTCGCTCGCCACACCGGACATGGCGTTGACGACGTCGTGCACGCACTTGCGCTCGAACGCGGACATCGCCTCCAGGCGGACCGGCTCGCCGTACTCCTTGACCTTCTCGACGGCGTTCTTGGCCACCGCGGCGAGTTCCTTGCGGCGGTTCGCCCGGTAGCCGCCGACGTCGAGCAGCAGGCGGCTCGGGGTACCGGTCTGCCGGAAGACGGCGAGGCGGGTCAGCTCCTGGAGCGCCTCCAGGGTGGCCCCGCGCTGGCCAACCAGGTTCTGCAGCCGCTCGCCGACCACCTCGACCATCGGACGGCCGGCGGCGACCAGCTCGTCGATGTCGCCGTCGTAGTCGAGGATGTCGAGCAGGCCCTCGACGTAGTCAGCGGCGATCTCGCTCTGCCGGAACAGGTCGCCCTCGCCCGCGGTCTTCTTCGCCCGGGTGCCAGCGGCGGTGTCGGTGTCGTCGTCCGCCTCGGTGTCATCGGCTTCGGTGTCGTCGCCGTCCACCGCGAGCGTGGTGGTCTCCTCCTCGTCGAGGGACTGCTCGGCGCGGGGGATGCTGGTCTCGGTCACGGTCTCATCTCCGTACTCGCTCGGCCGGACCCTCGGGTCCGACTGGTTTCCCATGGCCGGCGGGAGGTCGCCGGTGCCCACGGGCACGTCTGTACGGGCAGTCTCGCCCGTGGCCGCGCGGTGCGCGGTCGGTTCCACCCGGCGCCGGCCGTACGGCGGCTGCGCGGTGCGGAACGGGCCGCCGTCGGCGCTCCGACGGCGGCCCCTCACACGTCAGCCCTGCCGCTTGGCGGGGCGGCCCTTCTTCGGGTTGTTCACCGGCTTGGCACCCGGCTTCGGCCCGGCAACCTTGGGCGCGGCGGCCTTGACCGGCGCCGGCGGGGCCGTCTTGCCGCGACCGAACAGGCCGCCGGACTTGGCGGGCTGCACCGGGTTGCGGGTGGCAGCGGGAGCGGTGGCCTTCTTGGCGGTCACCGGCGGCGGGAACTTCCGCAGCACCCACTGCTGCTGACCGAGGGTGAAGAGGTTGTTGGTGACCCAGTAGATGATGACGCCGATCGGGAAGATCGCGCCGGAGATCAGCAGCGACGCGGGGATGCCGTAGAGCATCAGTCGCTGGATCATCCGCTGCTGCGGGTCCTCGGCCCAGCCGGTCTTGAGGATCATCTGACGGCTGGTCAGGTAGGTGGTCGCGATCATGACCAGGACCAGGACACCAGCAATGATCTTCACGGTGCTGCCGTTGGCGCCGAGGCTGGCCAGCTCGTCGGCCGTCGAGCCGAACTTGCCGGCGATCGGCGCGGTGAAGAGCTTCGCCTGCGAGGCGCTCTGGAACTGGTCGACGGTCCAGCCGTAGAGGGTCTTGTTCTGCTTGTCTGGGTCGAGCCGGCGCAGCACGTGGAAGAGCCCCAGGAAGACCGGGATCTGAAGGAACATCGGAAGGCAACCCATGAGCGGGTTGGCCTTCTCCTTCTTGTACAGCTCCATCATTTCTTTCTGGAGCGTCTCCCGGTCACCCTTGTGCTTCTCCTGAAGCTCCTTGACCTTGGGCTGGAGCGCCTGCATCGCCCGCTGCGACTTGATCTGCTTGACGAAGACCGGGAACAGGATCACCCGGACGGTGACCACCAGGAAGATGATGGCCAGGATCCAGGCGAAGTTGGTGCCGATCACCGCGCCGACGGGCACCCCGATGGCGTCCCAGGCAGAGTGCCAGGTCAGCAGGATCCACGAAATCGCGTAGTAGATCCAGTCGAGACTCAATTCGGGGCTCCAGTCACATCAGCACGGCGGCGGTCGCCCGGCTCCGGAACCGGGTCGTATCCACCAGGGTGAAAGGGGTGGCAGCGCAACAGCCGCCGGACCGCCAGCACAGCTCCCCGGAGCGCACCGTGCCGCACGACCGCCTCCTGGGCGTACGCACTGCACGACGGGTAGAACCGACAGCGAGCCGGCAGTGCCGGACTTATCCACCGACGGTACGCGATGATGGGCGCGATCAGCACCTTGGCACCGGTTGTCGACGGGCGTGGGCTGGTCTGGTCGGTGCCGCTCATCGGGGCCGCCGCTCGCGGGGTGACCGGGCGACCGCGATGGCGGCGTCCAGGTCGGTGGCGAGTCGAGGGTAGGACGCCTGCGCCGCGGCGGGGAGCGCCCGGACGACCAGGGTGCTGCCGACGGGCAGGGCGGCCAATCGCTCCCGGACCAGCGCCCGCAGTCGACGGCGGACCCGGTTGCGGGTCACCGCGTTGCCGACCGCCTTGGACACGACGAAGCCGGCACGGGACGGCACGGACGACTGCTCCGCACTGTTGTCCCGTACCGGCTCCGGCGAGGTCGGTGTGCTGGGGCCGACGGACACCGGCACGGTCAGGTGGACCACGACGGCGCCACGTCCGGCGCGTCGGCCACCGCGAACCGCTGCGGCGAAGTCAGTGCTGCGCCGCAGTCGCTGTGCGGCGGCCAGCACGACTGCCCACGTCCCCTGGACCGGCCCGGTCGGCTCAGGCCGACAGGGTGGTGCGACCCTTGGCGCGACGGCTCGAGAGGATGGCACGGCCGGCACGGGTGCGCATGCGCAGCCGGAAGCCGTGGGTCTTCGCGCGCCGGCGGTTGTTCGGCTGGTAGGTGCGCTTGCTCACGTCAGGCTCTCCGTTTTCGTACGCGCCCCGCGCGACGGGATCGCCGGGGTCGTGTGGTGGTCCAGGCCACCTCGACGGTGGCCCACGATCGGTGCTGTCCGGCGGAGCGGGACCTCGGCGATGCGGGGATGCGACCGCGGACAGCAAGCACCCATCACCCTAGCAGAGGGCGAGAAAGCAGCCGTTCCAGCCTACGCAGGGGTGCAATGACCGTCAAACACCCCGAGCGGCGGACAACGGGACGCGCCCGAGGCGGGACGGCGGTTTTCGCTGATGCCGACAAGGGCGCCGCCGCGTCGCCGGTTGATGGCGCAGGGACAACGCTGTTACCGTGCCCGATTGCGGTGAGCGTCGGAAGCTCCGGTCGTCGCACAGGCAAGAGTCGCACAGGCAAGACCGGACCAGGCAGTGAATCGTTCGGCACGGTGAACCCGCTTCAGCGCCCGATCAGGCAGGGGCAGGTCCCACCCGCGTCCGGCGGCGGCCACAATCGGTCGGTACACAGGCTGTGGATAACTTGTGGATGACCACCGGTCGACCGTCCGGGTGGGTGTTGTTCCACCCGCGAACGCGGCGGGCCCGGGACGGCCGGCTGGCAGACAGCGGCGGCCGGGAGCAGAAGCGAGGGGGTGGCACGACGGTGGCCGGTACGACCGACCTTGCCGCAGTGTGGTTGGCGGCGACCGACGAGCTCGCCGACGAGATCATCTCCGCCCAGCAGCGTGCCTATCTCCGACTGACCCGGCTGCGGGCGATCGTCGAGGACACCGCACTGCTCTCCGTCCCGGACGCGTTCACCCGCGACGTGATCGAGTCACGGCTGCGCCCGGCCATCACCGAGGCGCTCACCCGCCGGCTCGGCCGACCGATCCAGGTGGCGGTCACCGTTCGGGTGGCCGAGGACGCCGCCGGCCGACCGGCTGGCACCGTCTACCGCAGCGCCCCGGAGCCGGGGCCGCTCGACATCGACGGGCCGGGTATCGCCCCGTTCGACGACGACCAGGGTGCCCGGCCGTCTGCCGACGCGATGATCCCCGAGCAGTCAGCCGCGCCGCGTACTTCGGATCCGGTGGCGCCTCCCGCGCCGGCAGGGCCGCCGCTCGCGCCGGCCGTCGACGGGCACCGCCCGGGGCTCATTCCCGCAAGCAGGGACGGCCAGGAGGCGTTGTTCAGCGCCGCCTTCGCGGAGCCCATGCGGTCGCCCCGACCGGGCCCGGACCGGCGCGGCTACGACGAGCAGGCCGCTCGCCTGGACCCGCCCGGCCCGGACACCCGGCCCTACGAGCCCCGCTACCGGGACGACTCGGCGTCACCACGCGACCAGCACGTGATCCGCTCGCTTCCCCGGGACAGCGGAACGGACAGCGGCCCGGGCCGCAGCGCGGTGGACCATCGGCCCGGTGGCCGCGACGACCGCCGGTTGCCCGGGGCCGACTCCGGCGGCAACCGGCTCAATCCGAAGTACATGTTCGAGACGTTCGTCATCGGCTCGTCCAACCGCTTCGCCCACGCGGCGAGCGTCGCGGTGGCGGAGTCACCGGCGAAGGCGTACAACCCGCTCTTCATCTACGGGCACTCCGGGCTGGGCAAGACCCACCTGTTGCACGCCATCGGGCACTACGCCACGACGCTCGGCAACGCCCGCTCGGTCCGGTACGTCTCGACCGAGGAATTCACCAACGACTTCATCAACTCGCTCCGGGACGACAAGACCAGTGCGTTCCAGCGGCGCTACCGCGACGTCGACATCCTGCTGATCGACGACATCCAGTTCCTGGAGAACCGCGAGCGCACCCAGGAGGAGTTCTTCCACACCTTCAACACCCTGCACAACGCCAACAAGCAGATCGTGATCACCTCCGACCGGTCGCCGCGGCAGCTCGCCACCCTCGAGGACCGGATGCGCACCCGGTTCGAGTGGGGGTTGCTCGCCGACATCCAGCCACCGGACCTGGAGACCCGGATCGCGATCCTGCAGAAGAAGGCGGCGCAGGAGCGGATGTACGCCCCGCCGGACGTGTTGGAGTTCATCGCCTCCCGGGTGTCGAACTCGATCCGGGAGCTGGAGGGCGCGCTGATCCGGGTGACCGCGTTCGCCAGCCTGACCCGGTCGACCGTCGAGCTGTCGCTGGCCGAGGAGGTGCTGCGGGACTTCATGCCCGACGGCGCCGGCCCGGAGATCAACGCCGACCAGATCATGGCCTCGACCGCCGACTACTTCGGGGTGAGCCTGGAGGACCTGCGGGGGCAGTCCAGGTCCCGGGTGCTTGTGAACGCCCGTCAGGTGGCCATGTACCTGTGTCGGGAGTTGACCGAGCTGTCGCTGCCCCGGATCGGGCAGGCGTTCGGTGGCCGGGACCACACCACTGTGATGCACGCCGACCGCAAGATTCGTCAGCAGATGGCGGAGCGGCGCTCGTTGTACAACCAGATCGCCGAGCTGACCAACCGGATCAAGCAGAACAGCTAGGCGTACGACCGCCGTCGCGGCGGCACACAGCCCGGGACACGCCCGGCCGGATCGCCGGCCGGGCGTTCTTTTTGGTCCGCCAACTGGACTCTCGACATGGTGGAGACCACATCATCGAGGCCGTGACCGCCTCGTCGTCCACTCGTTGTCCACAGCTCGTTGTCCACCGTCGGTGGATAACTACGGTCCGTCCTCCGTCGGTTACCCACAGGCTGTGGAGAAACCCTGTGTACGACGCTGTGGACGCCTGGGGACAACCGCCACGTTTTCCACCGATGACCGACGACCTGTGTACGAGCTGTTGAAGGTTCTGGGGATGACGGCAATGGTGATCTTCCCCGCGATCCACAGGCTTGGGGAGAAAGTCGGTGGATTACCGGTGGACAACCGGTGGACAACGGTGGACAACCGGCCGCCGAAGCCGGCCTGTGGACACACAGGCCGGTTGTACCCCCGGTTCTCCACAGCTAAATCACCTGTAGATAACCTGTCTGACCTGCGCAGACCTCGGTTTTCCACAGTTTGCACAGGTGCGATGAAGACGATGAGTTATCTCTTCTAAGAGAACAAAAACCAATCATCACCGTTGGGCTTTCTGTGGATCGGGCCGAACGCTGTCGGATCAGCCGGTCAGCACCGACACGAAGCATGGGGTCGGGCGCACAGCCGATAGCCCCGCGCCCTAAGGTGCGATGGGTACCCGCACGGTTGGGCGGGACGGTAGGCAGCGGTCGGCATGAGAGAGTTGTCGTCGACGTCGACGCGGAGGCATTGATGAAGTTCCGAGTGGAGCGCGACGCGCTCGCCGAGGCCGTGGCCTGGACCGCGAAGAGCCTGCCCAACCGGCCATCCGTACCGGTGCTCGCCGGGGTGATGCTCCGCGTCACCGACGGCAACCTGCGGGTCTCCGGGTTCGACTACGAGGTCTCCAGCCAGGTGACCGTCGAGGTGCAGGGCGATGCCGACGGCGCCGCGCTCGTCTCCGGCCGCCTGCTCGCCGAGATCACCAAGGCGTTGCCGGCCAAGCCTGTCGACATCGCCGCGGTCGGCGCGCACCTCGAGCTGGTCTGTGGCAGCGCCCGGTTCACCCTGCCCACCATGCCGGTGGAGGACTACCCCGCGCTGCCGGAGATGCCGCAGAGCGCCGGCACGGTGGACGCGGCCGCGTTCGCCACCGCGGTGTCCCAGGTGGCCATCGCCGCCGGTCGGGACGAGACGCTGCCGATGATGACCGGTGTCCGGGTCGAGCTGTCCGGCGACACGCTGTCGATGCTCGCCACTGACCGTTACCGGTTGGCGCTGCGCGAGATCCAGTGGCGCCCGGACGACCCCGAGGTGAGCATCAACGCCTTGGTGCCCGCCCGCACCCTGAACGACACCGCCAAGGCCCTCGGCCCGCTCGGCGGTGAGGTCACCCTCGCTCTCGCCCAGGGCGCTGCGGGCGAGGGCATGGTCGGCCTCGCCGGCGGCACCCGACGCACCACCAGCCGCCTGCTCGACGGCGCCAACTACCCGCCGGTGCGGTCCCTCTTCCCGGCCACCCACAACGCCACGGCCCTGGTGCCGGTGAGCACGCTCATCGAGGTGGTCAAGCGGGTGGCGCTCGTCGCCGAGCGGACCACCCCGGTGCTACTCAGCTTCAGCGCCGACGGCCTGGTCGTCGAGGCCGGCGGTTCCGAGGAGGCACGGGCCAGCGAGGCGATGGAGGCCACCTTCACCGGCGACCCGCTGACCATCGGCTTCAACCCGCAGTACCTCATCGACGGTCTGGCAAACCTGGGCTCCCAGACGGCCGTGCTCTCGTTCGTCGACGCCTTCAAGCCCGCGGTGATCTCTCCCGCTGGCGAGGATGGCGAGGTGATTCCGGGGTACCGGTACCTCATCATGCCGATCCGCGTCTCGCGCTGATCGCGCCCAGCAACACCCAGATCCACGGAGGTAGGAACACATGCAGCTCGGCCTAGTAGGACTCGGCCGTATGGGCGGCAACATGCGGGAGCGGTTGCGCTCCGCCGGGCACGAGGTGGTCGGGTTCGACCACAACGCGCAGATCAGCGACGTGACGACCCTTGCGGGCCTGGCTGAGAAGCTCGAGTCCCCGCGCGCGGTCTGGACCATGGTGCCCGCCGGTGTCACCGACGCCACCATCGACGAGCTCGCCGAGGTGCTCGGTGCGGGCGACATCATCATCGACGGCGGCAACTCGCGCTTCAGCGACGACGCGCCCCGTGCCGAGCGGCTCAACGAGCTGGGCATCGGCTACATCGACGTCGGGGTCTCCGGCGGCGTCTGGGGCCGGCAGAACGGCTACGGGCTGATGGTCGGCGGCGCCCAGGAGCACGTCGACCGGCTCATGCCGATCTTCAACGCGCTCAAGCCGGAGGGCGAGTTCGGCTTCGTGCACGCCGGCCCGGTCGGTGCCGGGCACTACTCGAAGATGGTGCACAACGGCATCGAGTACGGCCTGATGCACGCCTACGCCGAGGGCTACGAGTTGATGGCCGCCTCGGAGCTGGTGACGAACGTGCCGGGCGTCATCAAGTCCTGGCGGGAGGGCACCGTCGTCCGTTCGTGGCTGCTCGACCTCCTGGACCGGGCGCTCGACGAGGACCCGGAGCTGGCCGACCTGAGCGGCTACACGGAGGACACCGGCGAGGGCCGGTGGACCGTCGACGAGGCGGTCCGGCTGGCCGTTCCGCTGAACGTCATCACCGCTTCGCTGTTCGCCAGGTTCGCCTCGCGGCAGGACGACTCGCCCGCCATGAAGGCCGTCTCCGCGCTGCGTCAGCAGTTCGGTGGCCACGCCGTCCACAAGCGCTGAGCGGTATCCACAACCTGTGTACGTTCACCGGCTGGAACTTGTCGACTTCCGCTCGTACGAGCGGGTAGCAGTCGATCTTCAGCCGGGGGCGAACGTCCTGGTCGGTGCCAACGGCGTCGGCAAGACGAACCTCGTCGAGGCGTTGGGTTACGTGGCGACCCTGGACTCGCACCGGGTCGCCACCGACGCGCCGCTGGTCCGGATGGGCGCCGCGTCCGCGGTGATCCGCTGCGCGGTGGTGCACGACGGCCGCGAGCTCCTTGTCGAGCTGGAGATCGTGCCCGGCAAGGCCAACCGGGCCCGCCTGGGCCGTTCGCCGGCGCGGCGGGCCCGGGACGTGCTCGGGGCGCTCCGGCTGGTGCTCTTCGCTCCGGAAGATCTCGAGCTGGTCCGGGGCGACCCGGCCGAGCGCCGTCGCTACCTGGACGACCTGCTGGTCAACCGGCAACCCCGGTACGCGGGCGTGCGGGCCGACTACGAGCGGGTCGTCAAGCAACGCAACGCCCTGCTGCGTACCGCGTACCTGGCCCGCAAGACCGGTGGGTCGCGGGGTGGTGACCTGGGCACCCTCGCGGTCTGGGACACCCACCTGGCCCAGCACGGCGCGGAACTGCTCGCCGGCCGCCTGGAGCTGGTGGCGGCGCTCACCCCGCACGTGGCCAAGGCGTACGACGCGGTGGCCGCCGGTCGGGGCGCGGCGGGCATCGCGTACCGGCCCTCGATCGAGCTGGCCGAGCCGACCACCGACCGGGCCGCGCTCGCCGAGGCGTTGACGGCGGCCCTCGCCGCGTCCCGCTCCGCCGAGATCGAGCGGGGCACCACCCTGGTCGGCCCACACCGCGACGAGTTGGCCCTGAGCCTCGGCCCGCTGCCCGCCAAGGGGTACGCCAGCCACGGCGAGTCGTGGTCGTTCGCGCTCGCGCTGCGGCTGGCCGGGTACGACCTGTTGCGCGCCGACGGCATCGAGCCGGTGCTGGTGCTCGACGACGTCTTCGCGGAGTTGGACACCGGCCGCCGGGAGCGGTTGGCGGAGCTGGTCGGCGGTGCGAGTCAGCTCCTGGTCACCTGTGCGGTGGACGACGACGTTCCGGCCGCCCTGCGCGGCACCCGTTATCAGGTCGGCGAAGGGGCGGTACGCCGTGTCGGATGAGCCACGCACAGGTCGACCGGCGGCAGGCGACGGCCCGGCTGCGCGTACCCCGAAGGCGGCGGAGGGGTCGACGGGCGGTGAGCCGGCGGCGGCCGCCAGCGGGCCGGAGCTGGCCCGGGCGGTGCTCGACGCGGCACTGTCCCGGCGGCAGGCGGCGGCCCGCGCCCGGCGCACGCCCGGCGGCGGTGACGCCGCCGGCGGCTCGGGGCGGCGGTTGCGCGGCTACTCCGGCCCCGGCCCCGACCCGCGCGATCCGCAGCCGCTCGGTGCCGTGTTGAACCGGCTGGTGAAGGCACGTGGCTGGCAGCAGCCGGCGGCCGAGGCCACCGTGTTCGGTGCCTGGGAGCGGGTCGTCGGCGCCGAGATCGCGCAGAACAGCCGCCCGGTGAAGTTGGAGAACGGTGAGCTGACCGTCGAGGCGCGGTCGACCGCGTGGGCCACCCAGCTGCGGCTGCTCGCGGGCTCGCTGCTCAAGCAGATCGCCAGCGAGGTCGGCCACAACGTGGTGCGCAAGCTGCACATCCACGGCCCGGCCGCGCCCTCCTGGGGGAAGGGACCACGCCGGGTACGCGGGCGGGGTCCCCGCGACACGTACGGCTGACCCGCCCGCTCAACCGTGCCTGTCGGCCTCGCGGGCTGCCCGCTTGCGATCCCGCTGTTCCCGGGTGAAGCGCTTGCGCTCGGCCAGGTCGCGTTTCCACGCCTCGCGGGCCTCGGCCGAGCCGCCCTGCACCGCGCCCTGCACACCCTCGGCCGGGCCGGCGAGGTGTCGGAAGGCCCAGCGCATCAGTCGGCCACCCTCGCCCGGAGCCTTGGTGACCGCGCCGTCCTCGCTCATCTGCCGCCCTCTTCCGCGCGTCGCCCCGCCGGCCTGCATTCATCGCGCGAGCAGACCTTTGGGGTGCCAATGGTTGGTGTACCAATGATCGGTACGATAGTCATCGTGGCAGGAGAGAGCAACCGATGAGCGAACGACCGGACGGCGTCGACCCGCTGGCCCTGGAGCAGCAGGTCTGTTTCGCCCTCTCCGTCGCCGCGCGCAGCGTGGTGGCCGTCTACCGGCCGCTGCTGGAGCCGATGGGGCTGACCCACCCGCAGTATCTGGTGATGTTGGCGCTCTGGCAGCACGCGCCGTTGTCCGGTCGCGACCTCAGCCGCCTGCTCCAGCTCGACCCGGGCACGCTGTCGCCTCTGCTCAAGCGGCTGGAGGCGGCAGGTTACCTACGTCGGGAGCGCGACCCGAGCGACGAGCGCAGCCTCGCCGTCACCCTCACCGCCAGTGGTGCCGCGCTGCGGAGTCAGGCGGAGCTGATCCCGGCCGCGATCGTGCAGCGGCTCGGGCTGCCCCTCGACGACCTGCAACACCTGCACGCCGTGCTGACGCAGTTGATCAAGGCCGCCAACCAGCCGGCGGACGCGGCGGCTCAGGCGTCGGCGTAGACGGCGAACCCGCGCTCGGCGCAGCGCCGGTAGAAGGCGGCCAGCACGCCCAGCTCGGCGCAGGTGAAGTTCCACTGCGGGGGGTCACCGCGCTCGTCGCGAAGCGCGTCGAGCCGGCTCTCCAGCCAGCGCAGCTGCTGCTCGGCCAACCGACCATCGCCGAGCAGGGAGCGCAGCACGGTGCTCACCGACTCGAAGGTGACCGCCTCTCCGTTCGGGCGGTGTGCGGCCACGAACCGCTCGATGCCGCTCGCGATCCAGGAGCAGCCGTCCGGGTCGATGACCGGGTCCTCGTCCTCGGCGGCGGCGTCTGTGGCGTACAACACACCTTCGAGGCCGAGCAACAGGTCCACCAATTCGGTGTACGCGGTCGCCCGGATGGTGCCGGTCTTCGCGATGAGCTCGGCCAGCGCCGCAGTCGGCGCCGAGATGCGCGGCAGGTCGACGATCTCGCCGAAGTCGACGAACTCGGCCGGCGCCACCGGATCGTAGAAGCGGCCGGTCCGCGGCCAGTGCACCGCGACGTTGTCCAGCCCCATCTGTCACCTCTTAAAAGAGCACGTGTCGGGTCGATCGGGTCGATCGTCCCGGTTCCAGGCCATAAAGATCAAGGCTGGTTCCGGGGCGCCGCAAACGTACGGCACTCACGCCTCGGCCGCGACCCCCGACCCGCCCGACCGCGGGTCAACCCGTCCGGCGGCGGCGCGTGCGATCCGAGCCTGGCGTGTGGGGGGAGTCGTGGGCGACGGGGTTCTGCCGGCTATGGACTTCTCAGCCGCCTCGCTGAGGGTGCCGAGTGGTGGTTCTGTCCTCCGCGCACAGTAGGATTGACAGCGAGACGAAGACCCGGTGCGGGGGGACGGGGGCCGGTGGCCCCAGGTTCATTCTCCACGTCGGGTCGAGCCGATCGCGATCCGCGGGCAACCGCGGCGACCGGCGCGTTCGACCCGCTGTCCGGAGGTCTCCGGCACCGGTCCGCGCGCCGACGTCGCGTCCTGTCCGCCGAACCCGCGCCCGCTGCGCCCTACCGGCGCGGCTGACGCGAGAAAGTGGCCGAGGGTGGCAGCGCAGGACAAGCAGGAGTACGGCGCAGAGTCGATCACCGTTCTCGAGGGGCTGGAGGCGGTTCGCAAGCGGCCCGGTATGTACATCGGGTCCACCGGCGAACGCGGTCTGCACCACCTCGTCTGGGAGGTCGTCGACAACGCGGTCGACGAGGCGCTGGCCGGATACTGCGACACCATCGACGTGGTGCTGCTCGCCGACGGCGGCGTCCGGGTCACCGACAACGGCCGTGGTTTCCCGGTCGACCTACACCCGAAGCTCAAGAAGCCGGGTGTCGAGGTCGCACTGACCGTGCTGCACGCCGGCGGCAAGTTCGACGGCAAGGCGTACGCGGTCTCCGGTGGTCTGCACGGCGTCGGTGTGTCCGTGGTGAACGCGCTCTCCACCCGGATGGCCGTGGAGATCCACAAGTCCGGTTTCGTCTGGCGGCAGCAGTACACCAACTCCAAGCCCAGCCCGCTGGAGAAGGGCGAGACCACCGACCGCAGCGGCTCGGCGGTCTCCTTCTGGCCCGACCCCGACGTCTTCGAGACCGTCGACTTCGACTTCCAGACCATCTACCGGCGACTCCAGGAGATGGCCTTCCTCAACCGCGCCCTGCGCATCCACCTGCTCGACGAGCGGGTCGCCGAGGAGGAGGACGGCCGGCAGCGCGAGGTCACCTTCTTCTACGAGGGCGGCATCTCCGACTTCGTCCGGCACCTCAACGCCTCGAAGAACCCGATCCACAAGACCGTGGTCGAGTTCGGCGCCGAGGAAGAGGGCATGTCCGTCGAGATCGCCATGCAGTGGAACGAGTCATACGGCGAGTCGGTCTACACGTTCGCCAACACGATCAACACCCACGAGGGCGGCACCCACGAGGAGGGCTTCCGGTCCGCGCTGACGAGCGTGGTCAACCGGTACGGCACCGACAAGAAGCTGCTCAAGGGCGACGAGAAGCTCTCCGGCGAGGACATCCGCGAAGGGCTCGCGGCGATCATCTCGGTCAAGTTGGCCAACCCGCAGTTCGAGGGCCAGACCAAGACCAAGCTCGGCAACACCCCGGTGAAGAGCTTCGTGCAGCGGGTCTGCAACGAGTGGTTGGTCGACTGGTTCGACCGCAACCCGGCCGAGGCCAAGATGATCATCACGAAGGCCTCCCAGGCCGCCCGGGCCCGGATCGCGGCCCAGCAGGCGCGCAAGCTGGCCCGGCGTAAGTCGCTGCTGGAGTCCGGCTCGATGCCGGGCAAGCTCGCGGACTGCCAGTCCACCGACCCGCGCGAGTCCGAGGTGTTCATCGTCGAGGGCGACTCGGCCGGTGGCTCGGCCAAGCAGGGCCGCGACCCACGGACCCAGGCGATCCTGCCGATCCGCGGCAAGATCCTCAACGTGGAGAAGGCCCGGATCGACCGGGTGCTGAAGAACAACGAGGTCCAGGCGCTGATCACCGCGCTGGGCACCGGCATCCACGACGACTTCGACATCGAGAAGCTGCGGTACCACAAGATCGTGCTGATGGCCGACGCGGACGTCGACGGCCAGCACATCCAGACGCTGCTGCTCACCCTGCTGTTCCGCTTCATGCGTCCGCTTGTCGAGTTGGGGCACGTCTACCTGGCCGCCCCGCCGCTCTACAAGATCAAGTGGAACAAGAAGGGCGACGACGCGCAGTACGCCTACTCCGACCGTGAGCGGGACGGGCTGATCGCGCTGCGCCAGCAGAAGAAGGCCAACGCCAAGCCGGACGACATCCAGCGCTTCAAGGGTCTCGGCGAGATGAACTATCCCGAGCTGTGGGAGACCACGATGAACCCGGCGACGCGTACCCTGCGTCAGGTCACTCTCGACGACGCGGCGACCGCCGACGAGTTGTTCAGTGTGCTGATGGGTGAGGACGTCGAGGCGCGCCGGTCGTTCATCCAG